>JBMTPW010000211.1:0-3968 GCA_049444115.1 Ilumatobacteraceae bacterium
CGGAGTGTTCCGAAGCCGCCATCAACTCCCAGAGATCACCTTCGAAGCGCTGGAGGAAACCCTCGAGACGTCGCTCGGTGGTTCCGTCGCCATTCAGCGCCTGGAGGGCACGGTCGACGTGGTCGTCGAAGAGGGCCACGAAGGCCGACGCGAAGATGTCTCTCTTGTTCCGGAAGTATTGGTAGAGCGCGGGGCGAGACATGCCGGCCGCATCGGCGATGTCGGCCATCGACGTCGCCGCGAATCCGTGCTCGGAGAACTGGGCGATGGCCGCAGCATGGATGACCCGGCGCTGCGGAGCGCCGCGCTCGTCCCCCTGGTCGTTCGACCATTGAAGTGTTCCCACCTGACAACCTTGACACATTCACGCGAATCTGTCAGTCTTCGGCGGCTGACACTTTTTACTCTATTTGTCAGGCCCGCATTCTTCACCTACACACTGGAGCGCCCACATGACCCGACTCGGCTATCAGATCCCGAACTTCACTTACCCCGGTATCGCTGGCGATGCAGTCTTCGGGAACCTCGTCGCCCAGGCACGAGCAGCCGAGGACGCCGGATTCGATCGCGTCATGGTGATGGACCACTTCTACCAACTCCCCGGCCTCGGCGCCCCGGACGAGCCGATGTTCGAGTGCTACACCCTCCTGTCGGCGTTGGCTCAGCACACCAATACGGTCCGCTTGTCGGCATTGGTCACCGGGAACACGTACCGCAACCCGACACTTCTGGCGAAGACGATCACTGCCCTCGACCATGTGTCGGGCGGCCGGGCGACTCTCGGCATCGGCGCCGGCTGGTTCGAACTCGAGCACGCATCGCTCGGCTTCGAGTTCGGCACCTTCACCGACCGTTTCGAGAAGCTCGAGGAGTCGCTGCAGATCATCATCCCGCTCCTCAACGGCGAGCGAGTCACGCTCGACGGGAAGCACTATCAGGTCAACGAAGCCGTCAACGTCCCGGCCCCGTTGTCGAAGATTCCGATCATGATCGGCGGCGCCGGTGAGAAGAAGACGCTGCGCATGGCCGCCCAGTACGCCGACGAGTCGAACCTGTCGGGGACACCGGTCAACATGATCCCGACGAAACTCGACGCGTTGGCAGCGCATTGCGAACGCCTGGGCCGCGATCGCAGCAGGATCGCCGTGACCTCGAACCAGATGGTGTGTGTCGCCCCGACGATGGAGGAGGCCGAGGCCGATCTCGCCGAACTGGCCGCCGTCAAGGGTTGGCCCACCGAGATCGCCGAGATGGCCAAGACGATTCTCGTGTTCGGTGATCCGGACACCGTCGGCGAGCGACTGCAGGCATGCATGGACGCCGGCCTCGACGGGCTCACGATGAACTTGCCGGTCAATGGCCACAAGACCGAGCGCATCGGCCTGCTCGGCGAGATCGGGCTGGCAGTCACCGCGAAGTGACCGGGCCCGACCCCATGCGCATCCTCATCACCGGAAGCAACAGCGGCTTCGGAAAACTTGCTTCCCTCACGCTGGCCCGACAGGGGCACCACGTGATCGCCACCATGCGATCACTCGACAAGGGTGCTGCCCTACGGGAGGCGGCGACTGCCGAAGGACTCGAGATCGAACTGCGCCGACTCGACGTGTGTGATCCCGACTCGATCGCCGAAGTGCTGTTCGACCCCGGCGATATCGACGCGCTCGTCAATAACGCCGGCTTCGAAGTGCAGGGCGCCATCGAAATGATCGACGACGAGTTGATGCATCGCCAGCTCGACACCAACGTGCTCGGCCCCCTTCGCCTGATCAGAGCCGTCATGCCGAGTTGGCGCGCCCGGGGTCATGGCGTGATCGTCAACGTGAGCAGCGTGGTCGGACGGGCGACGTCGCCGTTCGGCGGCGCGTATGCCGCATCGAAACATGCGCTCGAAGCGATGTCGGAAGCCCTGCACTGGGAGGCGTCGTCGGCCGGGATTCGCGTCCGTGTGATCGAACCCGGTCGCTTCCCAGCCACCGACTTCTGGTCGAACATTGTGCGACCCGAGGGTTGGGAGGGGTCCGAATTCGAAGCCAAGGCCTTGTCGCTTCGCGCCGCACTCACGACTCTCGACTCGGGCGAGCCCTCCGATCCCCAAGCCGTCGCCGATGCGATCGCGCGCGCAGTGACCGATCCCGAGGCGCCGTTCCGAACTCCCGTCGGGGCGGACGCCAACCTGATACTCGGCGCGAAGTCATCGATGTCGTTCGAGGACTTCGAGCGCGCCATGCGCTCCACCATCGACTGGTACGAGTGACGAACCGGTGCCCGGGGTGGGGTTCGAACCCACACGCCCCGTGAGGGGAAGGGGTTCTGTTGTCTGCACAAATGCCGACGAAGTCGCCCGCGGGTCCATTGAATCCCCCGTCAGGCGCAGATCAGTACCACGAGGCGGAATTCGTCCGTCTTTGTTCGACGATGTCGAGGACAACCAATTCGAGCTGTCTCGACAGGCTGTCCACACCCTGCCAGTCGACAGGAATTCTTTGGTCAGGGTGTCCCGCCGACGATGCACTCGACGATTTCGGGCCCGTGGGTGAGCTGGGGGAAATGTCCGGCGTTGTCCAGCGCGTAGAACGGTGCGTCCATTGCCTCTGCCCAGGCTCGTCCCCATGCTTCAGTGAAGATGTGGTCCTGGCAGCCCCAGATGAACTGGGCGGGGATGTCGAGATCCAAGAGCCGTTGGTAGTGCATGGTCTGGGCTGCGGCGTTGCCGCTGTCTGGGTCGTTGGCCGGAATCGACAGCGGAAACCTTCGCGGCCCGTTGAATCCTTCGTCGGGCAGATCTCGGAATGGTGCCGCAAACCCGGCGTACATGTTGGCCGCTTCGCCCTCTAGTGCGGGGACTTCCCCGGTGATGGACGCCAAGGCCGTCGCTGGGTCGATCAGTCCGGCCGACATCACCAGAAGGAGTGCGAGGTTTGGCTTCTCGACGTCGAATAGTCCGCCGGGGTGCCAGCCGGCGATCCAGTTCTTGATGCCGTCTGAGTATTCCCAGTCGGGTTGGTGGAGCCAGGTGTTCATGATGATCAACCGGGAGAACCGTTCCGGCATCATGGCTGCTTGGGCAAGCCCGGTCGGTCCGCCCCAGTCTTGGCAGACCAACGTCATCTTGCGCAGGTCGAGGGCGGTGACCAGTGAGGTCAGGACTTCGGTGTGGCGGGCGATTGAGTACCAGTTCGGGTCGGTGGGTTTGTCGCTTCGCCCGAACCCGAGATGGTCGGGGGCGATGCAGCGATACCCGGCTTCGACCAGGCCAGGAATCATCGTGCGGTAGAGGTAAGCCCAGTCGGGCATGCCGTGCAACAGCAGCGCCACCGGTCCGTCGAGAGGCCCGACATCGACGTAGTGGACACGCAGGTCCTTCCACTGGTGATAGTTGGGCGCATACGGCCAGTCATCGAGCTGGTCGAAGTGTCGATCATCGGTTCGGACGAATTCGGTCATGAAGGCCGCTCCTATCGGGTTTCGTCGCCAGCACTCGGTTCATGTTGCCGTCGGTGGTGTCACTGCTCGGCGTTGACGGGATTGGTTCATGGCC
Organism: Ilumatobacteraceae bacterium; assembly: GCA_049444115.1. Lineage (GTDB taxonomy): Bacteria > Actinomycetota > Acidimicrobiia > Acidimicrobiales > Ilumatobacteraceae > Casp-actino8. The sequence goes on from JBMTPW010000211.1 coordinate 3,542, forward strand.
GTCACGGCGCTTGGCGCCATCGGGCCTAACAGAGGCGTTGCCACCGCGGTCGGAGGCATTGCCGTTATTCATCGATCAATCTGATCCATCAGCGAACAACTTAGGCAGAAGAGGGGCCTGCGGGTCGGTCGGACCAGACATCGATCTGCGAAACTGCTTAGAGATCGCAGTGCCCGGGGTGGGGCTCGAACCCACACTCCCCGTGAGGGGAAGGGGGGTTTAAGCCCCCCGCGTCTGCCAATTCCGCCACCCGGGCCTGTGGCCCAGGCTACGGAGCGTGCGACCACTCGTCCTCAGAGTGGTTCGCACTCCCCCTCCGAGGCGATCGCCATACCGGCCACCTCCACGAACGCTCGTGCCGAGGAGTCGTCGACGAGCGCAGGATTGGTGTGGTTGAGGTGGACGAATCGCACCCGTTCTGCGAGTG
>JBMTPW010000212.1:0-3947 GCA_049444115.1 Ilumatobacteraceae bacterium
TCGAGAACGGCCAATGCCAGCGGCCAAGAGTTTGACTGAGACTCCACGGAGGTGGTCGGCTGCACCGACGAGGGTGGGGGTGTAGGGACAGACGAAGAATTGGTCGTGCTTGATTGTTGAAGTGAACTTGGCACTGTTTCGGCGACGGAAATAGGGGCATCGGTCGACGATCCCGGCGCTGCAATGTCGGTACCACATCCAGTTAACGCCAAGACCAAAAGGAGAAAAAGGGTCAACTTTGCAATAGGCGCCGTTCGATCAGGCTGAGATCTCAATACACCCATCGACACCGACAGGATCGTAGGTCAACAACGACAATCAAGCATTGACCGCCGAATTGGCTTCCATGGGAGCCTCAAGGAGAGGCGACGCTGGGAATCGAACCCAGGTAGAGGGCTTTGCAGGCCCTTGCCTAAACCACTCGGCCACGTCGCCAACCGATCTGGCGAACCAAACCGGAGTCGCCAGTGTAACCGGGGCTTCCAGCACATCCCGGGGCCCGAAACCGGACAACCTTCGTGACCACAAAAGGGCACCAACCTCGACCCCGTGGGAGAATGTCCGGCATGACATCGACGTCCCGCCCACTTATCAAGAGTTCGCTTCGTCGCGCTGCGCTCGTCTCAACAGCCGTGCTCCTTCTGGCCAGTTGCGGGACCGACAGCCAGGCGACGAATTCGGAGGAATCGACCCCGACCACCGACGAAGTCGCAACCACCAGCACCATCCCTCTCAGCGACTTGTCCGCGGCCTATACGTTCACCGGCCCGTACCCCGTCGGGGTCACCTCGCTCGAACTCGAAGGTGGCAACGCCGTCGAGATCTGGTACCCGGCAGCAGAGGGAACGACCGGTACCGACACCTACGACGTTCGCGACTTCGTGCCGCCGGCGATACGCGATCTGCTCACCGCCGCCGTACCAGCCACGTTCACCTACGACGCCGGACGTGACGCACCATCTGCCGACGGAGCATTCCCCGTGGTGCTCTTCAGCCACGGGTTCAGCGGAATGCGTTTCCAGAGCACCTTCCTGACCGCCCACTTGGCCAGTTGGGGCATGATCGTGGCCGCTCCCGACCACTGGTCGCGCGATCTTTTCCACACTCTCAGTACGCCGGTCGGCGACCGCCAATCGGCAGTCACCGAGTTCCTGGCCACTCTCGATCTCCTCGATGCCCAGAACGCCGCTGCCAACGGAATCCTCTCCGGGCACGTGGACATCTCCCGGGTTGTGGCGGTGGGACACTCCGCTGGCGGCGGGACCGTGTTGCAGGCGGCCTTCGACGATCGCATCGACGGCTACGTCTCGCTGGCGTCCGGGGTGTTCTCCCTCTCCGGGAACGACGGGAGTACTCCTCCGGCGACCACCGATTTACCGGCGAAGCCGTCGTTCTTCATGGCTGGCGCACTCGATCAGGTGGTCTCCGCCGAGGACGTCACGCGCACCGCCTACGACGCGGCCCCCGCACCGAGCCGCCTCTGGATCATCGACGGAGTCGGACACAACGGATTCGACGACTTCTGCACTTTCGGCAACGGCACCGGCATCATTGGCGTCGCCGAGGCATCGGGACTCGGCCCGTTGTTGGAAGCGCAACCCACGCTCCGCCGCCTCGGCGAGGACGGCTGCCTCCCTCCAGCGGTGCCGGTGACCGATACGTTCCCGATGATCCGCCACGCCATCACGGCCCAGCTGCGCTTCTGGTTCGGCGAGGACGACGAGCCGATCGGGATCGGTCCCGACGTGGCCGATTCCTACGATGTCGCCGTACGGATCGCTCTCAAACCCTGATCGAGACCCCCACGGTCACGATCACCGTCTACCGTTGAAGCAACGGGGAATCGCGACTGTTCCCCGGTTCTCCGAAGTCCAATTCAGGGTCTCGAAGTCAAAGGAGTCAGCCATGACCGCCAGATCGACCACCTCGAGCACTGCGACCATCGTCCTCAAGGGGGGCACCGTCGTGGACGGAACCGGGTCACCCGGGATCCGTGGTGACGTTCTCATCCGTGGCGACCGCATCGTGGCGATTGGTGAGAACCTGTCGGGCGACACCGTCATCGATGCCTCGGGGCGCGTCGTGGCTCCGGGATTCATCGACATCCACACCCATTACGACGCCCAAGTCTTCTGGGACCCCGCCCTGACCCCGTCGTGCTACCACGGCGTCACCACCGTCGTGGCTGGCAACTGCGGATTCTCGATCGCCCCCACCAGAGCGGCAGACCGGGATCTCATTGCCCGCACCATGGAAAAAGTGGAGGACATGGATCCGGCCACGTTGGCCGAAGGCATCCCGTGGGAGTTCGAATCGTTTCCCGACTACCTCCGGGCCATCGAGCGACGTGGCACCTTGCTCAACTACGCCGCCTACATCGGCCACACACCCGTACGCATCTTCGCCCTCGGTGACGAGGCCGTGGGCCGACCGGCCACCGATGACGAGATCGCCCGCATGGTGGCCATCGTGGACGAAGCCATGGAAGCGGGGGCAGCCGGGTTCGCGACCAGTTTTGCCATCACCCACCGCGGCGCGGACGGCCAGCCCATTCCCAGTCGCTGGGCCGACCGCAGGGAAGTCGAAGCTCTCTTTGCGGCGGTGGGCCGATCCGGGCGGGGCGTCATCGGTGTCAACGGTGGCGACGGTTTGAGTTTCGCCGACTGTTACGACATCCAACCCAAAGTGGGTGCTCCCATCACCTATACCGCGCTACTCACCACCGCGCAGGGAACCCACCTGCAGGCTCTCGAGGTGCACAAGGAAGGTCATGCCCGCGGCATCGATGTCTGGCCCCAGGTGTCGTGCCGCCCCCTGGCCTTTTCCATGACCATGGTGGAGCCCTTCACCTTGAACACGTCACCGGTCTTCGCCGAATTGATGCCGAAGTCCCTCGACGACCGGAGGGCCGCATTCGCCGATCCGGCATGGCGTCAGCGAGTGCGCGACGGGTGGGCCAACAAACAAGGACTGCTCCCCCGCTGGGACAGTTATGAGATCATGGAATCGGCAGCCTCGCCGGAGCTCATTGGTCGGCGCCTTAACTTGGCGGCGGGCTCCTGGCCGACATCGCCGATGCCTCGGGAGTCGACCCCTTCGATCTTCTTCTCGATCTGGCCCTTCTCGAACCCGATCTGAAACTGCGGGTCAAGGCCATGTTGGCCAATGATGACGCCGACGGCGTGGCCATCTTGTTGCAGGCCGAAGGCTGCACGCTCGGTCTCAGCGATGCCGGTGCCCATGTCGGACAACTCTGCGACGCCGTACTTCCCACCGATCTGCTCGGAACCTGGGTTCGCGAACGCGGAGTCCTCACCCTCGAACAGGCCGTTCACAAGCTCACCCAGGTACAGGCGCAACTCTTCGGATTCACCGATCGCGGCGTCATTCGAGAAGGCGCCTACGCCGACATCGTCGTCTTCGATCCTTCGACCGTTGCTCCTGGACCCATTCGGCGGGTGACGGATTTCCCGGCGGAGGGCGAACGACTCACGGCCGATCGACCCGTTGGCGTCCACCATCTCTTCGTCAACGGTGTCGAAGTCCAACGGAACGGCCACCTGATCGACTCGGCTGTGGCTGAGCGTCCGGGCTCCCTCGTGGCTCCGGCGCCGCGTTGAACGAGGGAACCTCTCAGCCGCTCACTTCGTAGGAAATGGGCAGGGTCTTGAGCCCACCCACGAAGATGGTCTTCATCCACTTCGGCTCTCCGGCGAGTTCCACGGACTTCAAGCGGGGCAGGAGTTCCTTGAAGAAGGCGCGAAGTTCCATGCGCGCCAACATTGCCCCGAGGCAGTAGTGGACACCGAAGCCGAATGCCAGGTGTTTGTTCGGTGACCGACCCACGTCGAAAGAGAACGGGTCCGAGAAGGCGTCCTCGTCACGATTGCCCGATGGGTAGGACAACAGCACCGATTGCCCGGCGCGAATGACCGTGTTCCGCAGCG
>JBMTPW010000213.1:0-3945 GCA_049444115.1 Ilumatobacteraceae bacterium
GATTCGAGACGCCCTTGGCTGATCTCGGCTTGATACGGCGTGTAGGAGGTGTACCACGCCGGGTTCTCCAGGAGATTGCGGCGGATCACCGGGGGAGTGATGGTGCCCACGTAACCCTGTCCGATCAGGCTGGTCCGGGGACGGTTCATGGCGGCGAGTTCCAGGAGGGCGGTCGTGACCTCGGGTTCGGTGTGCGGTTCGCCCAGTCCGAGTGTCGACCGGTCTCGGATGCCCGAGGGGATGGCTCGGTCGATCAGGTCGTCGACAGAAGCCACTCCGATGGTGCGGAGCAAACGTGCCAGGTCGTCACGATCGGCGCCTTCGCCGGAACCACCAGGAGAGGTACCGATGTGCCGACGTTGGAATTCGGCTCGATCACCGAGGGCCGTGATGGGCTCGAGGGTGGGGTCGTACATGGGAACCTCCGATGGTGCGTCATCTTGTTCCCCCGCTGTCACTCCACCAAGGTGGGCCTGAGAGCTTCGAACGGCGAACCGCTCTTTCCCCTTCGGCGATCCCTGTTTCCAGGGATCTTCTCCAGCGTTGTCTGTCCCGTCCGGTCCGTTGGCCTGAGAGATTCCGGGGAGGTTGCTCCTTCGGCGTCGCAGTACTGGCGGTACCGCGACTCTCCCGGATGGGATGTACGACGAGGTCACCATAGTGCGCCGCGGACCCGCGTCGGTGGAGTGGATGGGTCCGTGGAGCGGTCGTGGGGGAAGAACTAGGTTCGGTCCATGACGACTACCTCGCTCGGTCAGACCTCGAATCATCCTTCGGACCGCTCGCTGGCCACGGCCCGAGCCATCGCCGGTCCCGTCGGCGCGGCCGGGGGAGCCTTCATGCTGCACCCCGACACATTGCAGCCCGGGAAGGACGCCGGATACCCGGGAGGGTTCTCCTATTACGTGGTGGGCCGCGGCGGAGTACTCGGCGACGTCGACGCTGCGGTGGTCGTTTCGGCGTTCGGGTTCTTCGCCCCTCAATTGGTGCGATCACTGTGGGAGATCGGCGTCCCCGTGGAGGGAGCGCGGGCCGGAGCCGATCGGTACGCCCTCGGCTGTGCTTCCTGGGGTCGCGCCCGCTTGGGCGACTTCCATGGGGCCCAGCGTTTGGTGGAGCTGCTCGAGAAGGTCATCGATTCTGCCGACGCCACCGGTCTGACCTTGTTCGTCGGCTGGCGGGCTCAGGCACGCGTGGACGACGCCGCCGGACGTTGCTACCAGTTGGTGCACGTGCTGCGCGAGATGCGTGGCAGCGCTCACATCGTGGCCATCGTGGCCCACGGTTTGTCGCCCTTGGCAGCGATCTTGGCCAACCCGGGTTCGGCGGGTCCGGATCAAGCCAAGCGATTCGGCTGGGAAGAGCCCTTTCCCGATGGGGGATCACTGAAGGCCACGTTCGATTCGGCCGAACGGATGACCGACGAGATCGTGGCTCGTCAACTGCAGGTGCTCAGCGAAGATGAACAGGACGAATTGGTGGCCGGATTGATGGAGGTCCATCGGATCCTCACGACGTCCTGAGGAATCAGTTCATTCGATGGTGCCGTACCGACCTCGGCCACCCGCATCTGGCGACCGAACGCCTGCGGCGGCCTGGAGATCGACGATGAAGTCGTCGATGGTGTCGGCATGTCCGGCGTGCACGGTGCAATGCAGCGCAGGGGGAGGACCCTGGCGATCCACGTACCAGCCGCGTCGGCGGAGTTCCTCGGCGACTCCGTCGACCGCTGAGCCGTCACGAATTCCGAAACTGACCAGTGTGCTGTCGGGACGAGCGCGCAATTCCAGTTCGGGAACGGCGCTGATGGCCTCGGCCAAGTGCAAGGCCGTGCGTCGGGCCACGGAGGTCAGGCGTTCGTAGCCGTCGTCCCCGATGGCGTGCATCACGGCCCAGGCGGCGGCGATCGGACCACCACTCTTGGTGCCGAGGATTCCCGAGGACCCGTATACGCCACCGAGCCAATTGTCGGTGACGAAGGTTTGATACGAGCGCTGCTTCTTGTCGCGATACACCACGACCGAGGCTCCTTTGGCGGTGTATCCGTACTTGTGCAGATCCACCGAGATGCTGGTGACACCCTCGACGCGGAAGTCCCAAGCCGGCACCGGTTCGCCGAGACGTTCGAGATAGGGGAGAGTGACCCCACCCATGCAGGCGTCCACATGCACGTTCACATCATGAGTCAGCCCGAGTGCAGCGATCTCGGGGATCGGATCGATCACGCCCTGGGGATACTGCGGCGCGGAACCCACGAGGAGGACGGTGTCGTCGTCGACGAGATCGCTCATGGCTTTCACGTCGGCGCGCCAGTCGGCCGCCACTTCGGCGCGCCGGGATTCGAGCCCGAAGTAGTGAGCGGCCTTTTCGAAGGCGGCATGGGCCGACGTCGGGAGGACCATGTTGGGGTTGCTGATGCCGCGTTCGACCCGACCGCGTTCTCTGGCGGCTTTGACGGCCATCAGGATGCTCTCGGTTCCGCCACTGGTCATGAACCCCGCGGCGCCGTCCGGCGCGCGAACCCAGCCCTGGACCACGGCGATGACTTCGGACTGCATGGCACGCAAACTCGGGAAGGCGTCGGTGTTCAATCCGTTGGCCGATGAGAACGCCGCATGTGCGCGTTCGGCAACCGATCGCACTCGCGGTCCGGCGTCGTAGGCAAGGGAGAACACCCGCCCTTCCTTCCACCGCACGTCATCGGCGGCCAGCTCCTGCAAAGCCAGGTCGATCTCTTCATCCGACCACGCCGGCCCGAAACCGCGCCTCACTTCGGCGAACCATCCCGACTCGACGACCACTGCGGACTCATGGCAGGAGAGTACCGCGCCGGGGAAAATCCGTGACGGTGCGCCTCGATGGCTACCGTGGGGCCGTGACCGACGATGCGCTTCCCGTTTTCGTGGCCCAGAACCCGCAGGATCGACCGCCTCTGGTCTCGGTGGAGCAGATGAATGCGTTCATCGGCGGAGAGTTCGGTGGCAACACCAACGCCTGTGAGGAGATGGCCTTCGGGATGGCGGTGGCCGTCATGTACCCGAGTGCGGCCTCGTTGCGACCCGGAAAGATCATCAGCGGCCCGACGGTCTTCGGAATCTGTGACGCCGCTCTCTTCTACGCGGCATTGTCGGCCACCGGTCTCGAACCCATGACCTTGACCAGCGAAATGTCCATCCGCTTCCTGCGCCCGGCCAGGGGAGAGGTCATCCGCGCCCGAGCGATTCTGCACAGTGTGGGCTCGCGGTCGATCGTCGGATCCGTTGTCGCCTACACCGAGGACGAGAGCCGTCCGGTGGCCGTGGCCCAGGGGACCTATGCCCGGCCGCGCCGGCCCGCTGCGGAGACGTCCACCTGATTCGTGCGCCTGGTCCGAAGGAAACAGCGACCCCGCCCGGGTGATGAGTACAGTCGGGCGATGAGTTCCGACGCCCGCCGCAAACCGACCGTCACCATCCCTGCCGGTGATCCACCGGTGGAACTGGTGATCGAGGATCTGGAAGGCGGAACCGGAGCCGAAGCCGTCGCTGGAACGAGACCGCTCATGCACTACGTCGGGGTGGCCTGGAGCACGGGTCGGGAGTTCGACGCCTCCTGGGACCGGCGAGAGACTTTCGACTTCCGTCTCGGGGCGGGGGAGGTCATTCGGGGTTGGGACCTCGGTGTGGCCGGTATGAAAGTCGGCGGTCGCCGTCGCCTCACCATTCCCCCGGACCTTGGCTATGGACGAGCCGGCGCCGGCGGTGTCATCAAGGGCAACGAAACGTTGGTCTTCGTCGTCGATCTCGTCGACGTCTGGTGAGCGGGGAGGGCCCGGATTCCTCGTTGTTTTTCGGCTTGGACCTCTTTCGGACTCAAGTGTCATAACGATGATTATCGGCACAAATCCGACGCAGGTCATCGGGAACCCGAGGTCAGCGATGGGTCGTCAACCGTGCGACGACGGTG
>JBMTPW010000214.1:0-3941 GCA_049444115.1 Ilumatobacteraceae bacterium
TCCCTTGTCCACCGCACACGGAAGAGAGACCGCCTATATCGCCGTGCACATGTACAAGGGGATGGAGTTCGAGCCGTACTTCCGCGACGTGGCCGCCATCATGTCCGACTACGCCGGACGACCCCATTGGGGCAAGATGCACTTCATGGCGGCCGATGATCTTCGAGACTTGTATCCGCGCTGGAACGAGTTCCAGAAGGCCCGCCAACGTCTGGATCCGATGCGCACGTTCGCCAACGACTACACGCGCCGAGTCTTCGGCGACTGAGCGTTCACTCGCAGGCCACCCCGTCCTTGTCACGATCCAAACCGGTGCGATAGCCGGGATCCCCCACTCGAAGCGGTGCCGCTCCAGCCGCACGCGCCGCCGAACAATTGGCGTAGAAGGTCTCGCTCGATGCCGGCGCGGTCGCACTCGATTCCGTTGCAGTGCCTGGGGGTGTCACCTCCTCGGTCTCCCAGGGTTCGATCCGCAAGTCCGGACAGTTCGCCGGAAGGTACGCGCGGAGAAAGGCAACTTCTCGTGCATCCATCGTGAGTTGCCAGCGCGCCTTGACGGCGATCCAGTCGGCCAAATACCGACAGCGAGCACTGGCCAGAGGAGGCAGCCAATCGGCCGGATCGAGATCGCTCTTGGATTGATTCACCGCAGCGGTGACGGCGTTCAGCGGACGCGGATCACCTAGATCATTGGCGAAGGCCCTCCGTTCGGTTTCGGTCCAAGCCCAGGCGCCGGATTCCCAGGCCTCCTTCAATGCCACCAGATGATCGATCTGAATCTCGGCAGGATCGTCCCAGCCGCGCCCGTCGAGTGAACTCAACCAATCCCCGGCCACTACCCGGCATCCGAATGGATCGACCTGGGCGAACGACGTACTTTCCTCGATCAATACCCGGTCTCGAGTGGAACATCCATCGATCACCGTCCAATGCGGAAAGAGATCGCGCTGGTAGCCGGTGGAGTACTCGGACGCAACGACCATGACTGCCAGAACATTGAGAGCAGAAGGCCAGGACGGGGACGAGGCGGTCGTGGTCGCCATCCCGCTCAGTTCCGTCGACGTCCCGCTCAGTGCCGTCGACGTCGATGTCGACGAAGCGGCCGGAACCGCCGTCGACCCCACATTCCGAGGCGAGGACGTGGTCGGGAACGATGTGGTCACCGACTGCGGATCGATTCCCAGAGGTCCATCGGCTGAGCTCCCACAGGCACTCGACGCCACGGCGACCAGAACTGCCACCACCAATCGAACTGCGATCACAATCTCAACCGTCACTCATCGGCCGAAGATCACCGGTTCACCCACCGACCAACCGGCGTGCGCCAGCCTCCAACGTTCGAAAATCCGCGTGATGTGCGGTGGATCACCGTGGATTTCGGTGAATCCCCCAGTGACCGCTCGAGTGTCGAAATACGCGGCATCGACGCCATCGGCGAAGAGTTCACAGGCGAGTTCGAAACCCATGTCCAGCAGTCGACGGCGCTCGAGTGCGAAATCGGAGACGAGGTATGCCACGTGATGAAAACCCTGCTCTCCGTCTCGGTACATGTCGCGGTAGATGGACGGCCGATCATCGTGTTGCTGAATGAACTGGATCATCATGTCGCCGAGGTAGCCGAATGCATAGGACACATCTGCCTCAGTGGGCGTGCCCCGGTACGAGAAGGAATCGGTGCGATGGTGCGACGCAATGGCGAAAGGTCCCGCACCGAAGAGGCGGTGCCAAGCATGAATCGATTCCTCCAGATCGCTCACGTAATAGGCGTGCTGAAACAGCCTTCGTTCGTCAGGCATCGACGACTGCCCTGACGATGGAGGCGATTCTGCGCGGTGCATCCCACTCGGCCAGGTGACCAGCACCTTCAACCACGTGCACCATCTGGAGATCGACCAGACTCTCGGCGAACAAGTCGGCATAGGCAGGTGGAACGATGCGATCGTCGGCCCCCCAGACAAGTGTCACCGGACAGGTGATCCGATGAATCCGCTGCGAGAGCCCGAAATCGGGAATCGGCCACACCAAGCTCGCGGTGGCAGTGCGCGCGGTGTACCGCTGAATCGTGGCCGTCACCGGGTCCTCCGTTTCGTCTCCTTCGTAGAAGGCGGCCGTGAGGCTTGGATCGTTGGTCAGCAGATTCCTCTGACCACTGAGCGTCGTGGCGAACGGATCATTGACGGGCAGATCGTCTCGCCACAGTCCGAGCGGCCCGATGAGAATCAGATGGCTGAAAGCCTCCGGACGGACCGCAGCCAGTTCGAGAGCGAGCATCGCCCCCACCGATGATGCCACCAGCGGTTGGCCGGTGATACCGGCATTGTCCACGATCTCGCTCGTGGCCGCGACCCAATCGTGCATCGTCCGAAGATCTCGGGAGGTTGCGGTTCCTCCGTAACCCGGCAGACACGGTGCGACGACCTGGAAACCCGCGTCGGCCAATGCGGCGACGAATTCGCAATCGTCCGTTGGTGGCACCATGCCGTGGAGATAACCGATGACGACTCCCGATCCTCGTCGATGAATCTCGAGTGGCCCGGCTCGCCACGAATCCCGGTTCATCGCGTCGCCACGGATTGCGGCCACCAGTGATCCTCCCATTGATCGTCCCACAGGTGATTGATCTGCGGCAGGACTTTGTTCGCCATCATTTCGGTGTTGTGCATGGCCAACTCGCGGTCCATGTTGCCGAAATGACACAACGACATCAGGTGTCCGATGTGGAGATCCGTGGCCATTTCGATGGTCTTCTCCGCCACTTGATCGGGACTGCCGACGATCACGTATCCCTTTTCCACCATTTGCTCGAAACTCATGTGGGATGCCGCACTGAAGGACTGCTGTGTCGCTCGGCGGTTCGCCTTTCCGGTCGCCCGCTCGACCCGCTCGGATGCCTCCCGAGCCGCTCTCTCGACCATGCCCTCGGCGCCGTGACGGACCGTCTGCAAGGTCTTGTATCCGGGTGGGTCGGCAAAGCCTGGATAGACGTGCAGACAACGATTGAAGAAATACTCTGCAGGGCCCCGGTAGAGATCGAGCGCTTCCTTTTCGGAGTCGGCGACCCCGAAGAACTGGGCGAAGCCGGCCTGGTACGGATTCCGGGGACGTCCCGCCTCCTCGACCCGCCTCCAGAAACCGCGCATCGTATTCAGTGCTGCCTTGTAACCGAAGTAACTCAGATAGAGGTACGAATACCCCGTTCTCGCACACCACTCCCAGGTGTCGATCGATCCCCCGCCGGGAATCCAGATCGGCGGATGGGGACTCTGCATCGGCCGGGGCCAACAATTGACATATCGCAACTTGGTGTAGTTCCCGTTGAAGGAGAAGACTTCGTCGCTCGTCCAGGCTCGCAGGATCAATTCGATGCCCTCGTGATAACGCTCTCGAAGCGTCGCCGGATTGTTGCCGTATGCGTACAACGTATCCATCGGCGTCCCCACCGGGAATCCAGCAATGAGTCGGCCACCACTGATGCAGTCGATCATGGCGAATTCCTCGGCCACCCGAATCGGCGGGTTGTAGAGAGCGACGGAGTCACCGAGGACGACAAGAGCGACATCCGGACACGTCCGGGTCAGTGCTGCTGCGATCAGGTTGGGGCTCGGCATCAATCCATAGGCATTCGCGTGGTGCTCATTGATGCCGACCCCGTCGAACCCCACCGATGCCGCAAACTCCAACTCATCGATGTAGTCGTTGTACATCCGATGACCGACCACCGGGTCGAAGAGTCCCGGATCGATGTCGACCCACACCGAACGATGCTCCGACGTGAAGTCATCAGGCAGGTCGGGATACGGCATCAAGTGGAACCAAACCGTTTTCATACAACCTCCCCCAGGCCGCCCTCACCTCACGGCAAAACCTAGTGCCCGATCTGGTAGCCGCCGATCCCCCTCGCGCAACAGCGTCGAACGGGGAGGTTCCCGAGGCGATCGAAA
>JBMTPW010000215.1:0-3933 GCA_049444115.1 Ilumatobacteraceae bacterium
CGAATCTGGCTTTGCGACCAGCCCTCGCCCACCGGATCCACGCCACTTTCATACGTGAGCAACTTTTCCCGGTTCGGCCGGGAGGGTCGAATGAGGACGGCGATTCCGAGCAGAAGCGATGCCAGAAGAAGCGCCGCCAGCCCGAACCAGAACACGACGAGGTAGGACCTCAGAAACTCCGACATCAGCAAGAACCTACTACGGGTTCCGGGAGCACTCCCAACTTCTCCCAGCGTGTGACGGGTCTGGCAGCGAATCAGTGCCCGTGGGCAACCGATTCCACGAACCAGTCCACCAGGCGGTCGCACCGCCCGCGACTGGCGACGACCTGGGCCCGGGTCTCGTCCATGCAACGCTCACGCGCCGAACCCATGCGCTCCAATTCGGCCACGCCGGCGCCGGCGGACCACCGCGCCAGCATCGTCTCGGTGGCCTCGGGATGGAATTGGGTGGCGAGCACGCGCTCGGCCCGGATGACCTGGGGGCCCGATGCCGATCGACCCAGACAATCGAAGCCCGGTGGGGTCTCGAAGACGTCGTAGTGCCATTGCAGCCAGGGACCAGGTGCCACAACCAACGGGAGGTCGGAATCGATCATGTGCCAGCCCACTTCGGGCCGCGTCGCTCGGGTCACCTGGCCGCCGACGGACCGAGAGACCATCAGCGCTCCGAAGCAGATTCCCAGGATCGGGACACCCCGCTCGATGGCCTGGCGGATCAGCCGACTCTCGGCCGCCACCGACTCGGCCACGGCCGGGTCGTAGGCGCTCCATTCCGATCCGAGAAGCAGGACCAGATCGTGGCCCGGGAGATCGGGCCAGTCAGCGGGATGTTCGCGGTGCCCCTCATGGAGGGTGTACCCATGATGGCGCAGTCGCTCACCGACGAATCCGCTGTCGGCATCCAAAGCATTGGCCACCACCAGACAGCGCACGCCGATACGGTAACCAGCAATGACCGTTGTGCCGATATCGACCGCCGACATCGCTGCGGCCCGAGAACGCTCTCGTCACGTGGTCAAGCACACCCCGGTCACGGCCTCGGCGGCTCTGAGTACGCGCACTGGCGGCACGATCCTGATCAAGGCCGAGAATCTGCAGCGCACCGGAAGTTTCAAGATTCGTGGGGCCATGAACAAAGTGGCCTCACTCGGCCCGGCGGCGGCGGCCGGAGTGACCGCTGGCAGTGCCGGTAACCACGCTCAAGCCCTGGCCTTTGCGGCGCGATCATTCGGCGTTCCCTGCGAGATCTTCGTTCCGACCACCGCACCGATCGCCAAGATGGCCGCCTGTCGCGCCTACGGCGCAACCGTGGTGGAGACCGGGTCGACTCTCGAGGACGCCGTGAATGCGGCGCGCACCCGGGCCGCCGAAGGGGGCTTGCACTTCTGTCATCCCTACGACGATCCGATCGTGGTGACCGGTCAGGCCACCCTCGGTCTCGAGTTGCTCGACGACGTTCCCGATCTGACCACGGTCATCATTCCCCTCGGCGGAGGAGGGTTGGCCGCCGGGACGGCCATCGCCGTGAAACAGGCCGCACCGCGCGTGCGGGTGATCGGAGTGCAGATCGAATCGTGTGCTCCCTACGTGACCGGCGAGGTTCCACCCGGACCAGTGCTCACTCTCGCCGACGGCATCGCCGTGAAGAGACCCGGCGACATCACGAGGCCCCTGATCGAGACCTGGCTCGACGACATCGTCACGGTGACCGAGGATTCGGTGGCCGACGCCATGATGCTGCTCATGGAGCGCTCGAAGTTGTTGGTGGAGGGAGCCGGGGCAGTCGGCGTATCGGCACTGATTTCCGGACGGGTCGCTCCAACGGCAACCGGCACCACCTGCGTGGTGTTGTCCGGCGGCAATGTTGATCTCGGGGTCGTCCCCGGTCTGATACAGCGCCACGAAACTCAATCGGGACGCCGGATGATCCTCTTCGTCCGCGTGAGCGATCGGCCCGGTGGTCTGGCTCGACTCCTGTCGGTGTTCGCCGCAGCCGGCGCCAGTGTCATCGACATCGAACACGTCCGGGAAGGTGTCGATCTGCATGTGCGCGAGACCGGAGTACGTGCCGTGTTGGAGGTGCGCAGCGCCGACCATGCCCGCCACGTGGGCGAAGCCGTCCGCGCCGCCGGGTACGAGTTCGACGATTGAGTCGAACCGTTCATCGTGACGATTGAGTCGAACCGTTCATCGTGACGATTGAGTCGAGTCTCGCTCACTCCTCGGCCACGAAGCCGGGCCAATTCTTCATGTAGCCGACGAACGATTCCGACAAACCTTCGGCTCGCAATTCGGCACGAGTCACCGGCAGGGACCGCACCACGAAATCCTGATCGGCGGACACTTGCCGGGGGAAATCATGATGGAGGATGGCTCCTCGACCGATGACGGCCATGTCGGCACCGTTCTCCACCACCCAGCGCGCGTCCTCGGCGCTGTAGAGCTTTCCGGCAGCTGCGAGGCGCGTCGACCCGCGCTCCAAGGTGGAAAAGATCTCGAGGAGCCCGCGACCAGCCATGTCTTCATCGGCTGCAGGCTTGCGCACGTCCCACAACGACATGTCGATGAAGTCGATGCGACCGCTGCTCACCAACCACTGGAATACGTCGACGATCTCCGCGGTACGCAAGCCGAAGCGTTCCGGCGAGAGCCGCACCGAGAGATTGAAATCGGCCCGGCAACGGGATCGGATTCCGTCCACGATTTCCATGATGGGTCGGGCCCGATTCTCGAGCGAGCCCCCATAGCCATCGGTGCGCCGGTTGAGTTCGGGTGACAGGAACTGACAGAGCAAGTAACCGTGTGCTCCGTGCAATTCCACCCCGTCGAATCCGGCTGCGTCGCACCGCTCGGCGGCGGACACGAAAGCGTCGACGACACCGTGAACTTCGTCCTCGGTGAGAGCCCGGGCCCCGGTGGCCGGATCCTCCGACGGACACACCGGCGCTTGGCCGATCAGGTCGGCAGGAGATCGATTACCGGCATGATGCAATTGCGCGATCGCCAGACTGCCGTGGACCTTGATGTCCCGGGCCAATCTGGTGAGACCGGGAAGATGCGCGTCGTCGAAACATCCCAGCTGTCCGGCAAATCCCTGACCGGTGCGCGCCACGTGGGCCGCACAGGTCATGGTCAATCCGAAGCCGCCGCGGGCGCGCATGGTCAACCAGTGGTGCTCGTCATCGGAGAGGGTTCCATCCGCGTGACTCTGCTGATTGGTCAGCGGCGCCAGCATGAAGCGATTCGGCATCGACGGACCGTGGGCGAAGGAGACGGAATCGAAGAGGGACGTCATGGATCCAGCATGGTCCGCTGATCCGGGCGACTCCCAATCAGAAACGACTCCCATTCGACGACGGTTCCGAGCAGCATCTGCTTCCGATCGAATTCACGAGGCTCTGACAGAATGTCCCGGTGACGAAACCGCTGATCGCCATCATTGGCCGCGAAGTGACCGAAGCCCAAGGAATCCGCGGTGCCGGTATCGCCTCTGGTCGTCTCTACCTGGAAGCCATCGCCCGAGCCGGTGGCCTGCCGGTCATCGTTCCTCCGCTCGATCTCGGACCCACGCGGACGTCATCGGCACTTCGGGATCATGTGGAAGCCATGGTGTCGCGATGCGACGGCGTGGTGTTGCACGGAGGTGGCGATATCGACCCTCACCTCTACGGTCAGGAGCCGACCACCGACACCCTCTACGGACTCAACCTCCGCCACGACGTCTTCGAATTGGCCGTCGTCGACGCGGTGCTCGCCTCCGGAACACCTCTCCTGGCCATCTGCCGGGGGCTCCAGATCTTGAACGTGGCGCGTGGGGGAAGTCTCGTCCAGGATCTCGGACCCGGACATCCCGGACATCGCAAGACTCTGCATCCGGTCCGTCTGGTCGACGAATCACGCGTTGCTCGGTCCATGGGCTCCACCAATCCGC
>JBMTPW010000216.1:0-3923 GCA_049444115.1 Ilumatobacteraceae bacterium
ATCTGAATAACTGACACATAGTCCTAGACACACAGTCCCAGACACATAATCCCGGACACACAGTCCCAGACACACAGTCCCAGACTGTCGTCCATCGTCCCTTGACATCATGTGTCTACTCATGACATCTCATGTCATTCCATGTCATCCTGCGGTATCTCATGACATCTCATGTCATTCCATGTCATCCTGCGGTATCTCATGTCATCCCTGGTATCTCGTGTCATCCTGCGGTATCTCATGTCATCCCTGGTATCTCATGACAATGTGTGATCGTGACTGACATGCACATCCCGGACGAGGCCATGACCCGTTTGGCGAAGTTGGCCCTGACATACGCCTTCGAGCGGATCCATATGGATCCTCCGCCCCTCGATGGTCCGCGGTCCTACACACAACTGTGGGACGAGGTGGGGCAGACCATCACACCAGATGGTTTGGGGACGGACCGAGCCTTTCGCACTTACATGAACGATCTTGCTCCGTATTGCATCTCGGTGGATCATCCGCGCCACCTGTCGTTCGTACCGGCGGCTCCGAGCGAAGCATCGGTCATCTTCGACATGGTGGTCTCGGCCAGCGGTGTGTACGGCGGATCGTGGCTCGAGGCTTCGGGTGCCGTGTACGCCGAGAATCAGGTGTTGCGTTGGCTCGCCGACTTGGCCGGATTCCCGGCGTCGGCCGGGGGAGCTTTCGTGAGTGGCGGCACGGCTGGAAACTTGTCGGCGTTGATCGCCGCTCGGCATCGCTGGCGTGCACGTGCCGACGGCCGTCACGATCGCACCCGGGGTTTGATGGTTGCCTCGAGGGGCGCACACTCATCGGTGGCTCAAGCCGCTCGCGCCATGGATTGTGATGTTCTGGACATACCCGTGAGTGGGGATGGTCATGAGACGGCGAAACGGTCGTTGCATAGGGTCACCGGTGACAATCTGCGTCGGGTGATCGATTCCCTTCCCCACGGTGAGCGCGAGCGGATCTTCGCCATCGTGGCCACTGGCGGCACCACGAACGTGGGGGTAGTCGATGAACTCGAGGCCATCGGCACAGTGGCGAACGAATTGGGGACATGGTTCCATGTGGATGGGGCCTACGGGGTCGCGGCCCTGTGCGCGCCATCGGCGCGGCATCTCTTCAGCGGCATCGAGCGGGCCGACAGTTTCATCGTCGATCCCCACAAGTGGTTGTTCGCTCCCTA
Source organism: Ilumatobacteraceae bacterium (assembly GCA_049444115.1). Taxonomy (GTDB): domain Bacteria; phylum Actinomycetota; class Acidimicrobiia; order Acidimicrobiales; family Ilumatobacteraceae; genus Casp-actino8. The sequence continues at coordinate 1,199 of JBMTPW010000216.1, forward strand.
CGACAGTTGCGCACTGGTGTACCGGGACATTCACGATGGCCGCCGGGCCCATACCCAGCACGCTGAGTATCTGGATGTCCTGCACGGCGATCATCCCGGTGATCATCCCGGTGATCACTCGACCAGCGCTGGTCCTTGGTTCGAATCCAATCCGGCCGATGTGGCGCATCATCTCAGCCGTCGGGTGCGGGGATTGCCCCTATGGTTCGGTTTGGCGGTCCACGGAACGACGGCCTACGCCGAGGCCGTGGAGATCTCGTTACGGGTGACCCGTGACTGCGCGCGGGAAATCCAGAGCCGCGATTATCTGGAGTTGTTGCTCGAACCGCAATTGAGCATCCTCGTGTTCAAGCGACGGGGCTGGACCGCCGAGCAGTATCAGCAGTGGAGCGACGAGCAATTGCATGCCGGTCGAGCATTCGTGACCCCGACCTCACTCGACGGTGAACCCATCCTGCGATTCTGTATCGTCAATCCCCGCACGACGATCGATGACTTGGTCATGATCCTGGATTCATTGAGAGACGATGATGACGACACCCTGTGATCTCTTGATCCACAATGCTCGACTGGTTGCCACGGTCGACGAGCAACGTCGGGAGATTCCCGGTGGCTGGGTGGCCATCGAAGATGGCTTGATTTCGGCCATCGGCGCTTCGACGGATCCCGCGCCGGCGACCAGGCAAACCCTCGATGCCACGGACTGTCTGGTGACTCCCGGGCTCATCAACACCCATCACCACATCTATCAGAACCTCACTCGGGCCTATCCGCCGATGACCGATAAGCCCCTCTTCGGCTGGCTGCAATCCCTGTATCCGCTGTGGCGGAACATCGACGAAGAGGCCGTCCACGTGAGCGCCTACGTGGGTCTTGCCGAGCTGGCCTTGTCCGGTTGCACCACGTCGACGGATCATCTGTATCTCCATCCTCACGGTGCCGGGGATCTGCTCACCGCCGAGATCGAGGCGGCGAAGCTCTTGGGGATCAGGTTCCATCCGACCCGGGGCTCGATGTCGTTGTCGCAAAAGGACGGTGGCCTGCCTCCGGATGATGTGGTCTCCACTGATGACGAGATCCTTGCCGCCAGCGAAGCGGCTGTGCACCGACATCATGATCGGTCCTTCGGGGCCATGGTGCGGATCGCCTTGGCACCGTGTTCGCCGTTCAGCGTCACCGAACAACTGATGGTGCAATCGGCCGAGTTGGCCGAGAAGCTGGACGTTCGCCTGCACACCCATTTCGCCGAGAATGCCGAGGACGACGAGTTCTCTCTGGCCACCTTCGGGTGCCGGCCGATGGAATATCTGGAGCGAACCGGCTGGTGCAGTGATCGCACCTGGGTGGCCCATTGCGTGATGCCGAATCCCGAGGAGGTGAAGCGACTCGGGGCGGCTCGCATCGGTGTGGCCCATTGTCCGAGCAGCAATCTGATCCTGGCCTCGGGCATCGCACCGGTGGTCGATCTACGCGCCGCCGGTGTGCACGTGGGACTTGGCGTGGACGGCTCGTCATCGGCCGACGCAGCCTCGTTGTGGTTGGAAGCCCGACAGTCGATGTTGTTGGCCAAATTGCGCAACGGAGCCGATCAGGGCACGGCGCGCATGTCTTTGGACATGGCTACGAGGGGCGGGGCCGGATGTCTTGGACGTCTTGGAGAGCTCGGTGAGATCAAGGTGGGCGCGGTGGGGGACATCGCCGTGTGGTCGTTGACCGGTCCCGCTTTTGCCGGGGCCGTGGCCGATCCGGTGGAGGCCTGGTTGCGTTGCGGTCCGGCGCGGGCCAAGCACACCGTGGTCCATGGACGGGTGATCGTGAAAGACGGCGAGTTGCTCGAGGAATCGTCGGGATCGACTCTCGAGTCCATGCTGCGTCGGCACAACGAGATCAGTGCTCGGATCCAAGGACTGTGAGAATTTCACCCCGTCGTCCCGCGGCGCTTCTGTGGGACATGGACGGCACCATCGTCGACACCGAGCCGTATTGGATCGCCGCCGAGTTCGACATCGTCGCTCTGCATGGCAACTCCTGGTCCGAGGAACATGCCAAGGCCGTGGTGGGATTCGATCTGCTCGATTCCGGTGAGTACATGCGCGCCCATGGGGGCGTGCGGTTGTCGGCTCCGGAAATCGTGGAATTGTTGTTGGATCGGGTCGTGGCTCGACTTCGAGAGAACGTTCCGTGGCGACCAGGGGCGCGGGAACTACTGACCGCCGTACGCGATGCCGCGATCCCGAGCGCTCTGGTGACCATGTCCTGGCGACGCTTCGCTGATGAAGTCGTGGCGTGTCTGCCGGAGAACGTGTTCACGGCCACGGTCGTCGGCGACGAAGTGGCCGAGGGAAAGCCTCATCCCGAGCCCTACCTCCTGGCAGCAGAGAAGTTGGGCGTGGACCCGCGCCACTGTCTGGCCATCGAGGATTCTCCGACCGGGGCGCGATCGGCGCTGGCTGCGGGATGCTGGGTACTCGGCGTACCAAATGTTGTGGAGATCCCGGAAGGCTTGGGTGATGAGTTCCTGGTGAGCGAGGCCGATGGCGCCCCCGTCAGCAGACTGCGATTGGTCCCCGGTCTCGAGAATCTCACTCTCGACGATCTACATATCTGGTGATTGATATATCCGGTGATTGATATATCCGGTGATCGATATATCCGGTGATTGATATATCTGGTGATTGATTTGTCTTGTGATCTACATATCTTGTGATTGATTCATCTTGTGATC
>JBMTPW010000217.1:0-3903 GCA_049444115.1 Ilumatobacteraceae bacterium
TTGCCGCGGCTCTACCACTGGCCATCATCTGCGACATGATGGGCATCCCCGAGGAGGATCACAAGAGGATCTTCCACTGGACCAATGTCATTCTCGGTGTCGGTGACCCGGAATTCGTCGGCACGTACGAAGATCTCATGACCGTGGCTCTCGAGATGTTCACCTATGCCCAGGCCCTCGGAGAGGATCGAGTCAAGAATCCGCGCGAAGACGTCACTTCGGCGATGATGAACGCCATCGTCGATGGTGAGCGGCTGACGGCCCAGGAATTCGGCTCCTTCTTCATTCTCCTGGTGGTCGCCGGCAACGAGACGACGCGCAATGCCATCAGCCACGGCATGAAGTTGCTCACCGATCACCCCGAGCAGCGAGATCTCTGGTTCAACGATTTCGAAAAGCACACCAAGACCGCCGTGGTAGAGTTCGTCCGGTATGCGACTCCGGTCATCCACTTCCGCCGTACCGGCACCCAGGACACCGAACTCTCGGGTCAGAAACTCCACGAAGGCGAGAAGGTCGTCATGTGGTACTGCTCCGGGAATCGCGACGAACGCGTCTTCACCGATCCGTTCACCTTCGACGTGACCCGGGCACCAGCCCCGGCCCAGATCGGCTTCGGCGCGGGAGGGCCTCACTTCTGCCTCGGCGCCAACCTGGCGCGACGCGAGATTTCGGTGATGTTCGACGAGATTCGCCGACGACTCCCAAAGATGCGGATCACTGGGGAGCCGGCCATGTTGCAGAGTGCCTTCATCAACGGCATCAAGCGCATGCCGTGCGCCTGGCACTGATCAGCTGCTCTCCATCTCGCCTCGGGTGTAGTGACGGCGACAGAGCAGTTCGTAGCGCACGACATCGCCGAACATCGGCTGGGGCACGTCGCTGGTGTCGCCCACTACGACGGTTTCACCCTCGTACACCAGAGTTCCATTGACGACGCGAGCATTGTGCGTGGCCCGCGCGCCGCACCAGCACCGGGCCTCCACCTGCATCTCCACTCGCTCATCGGCCACCTCCAGCATGCGCCTGGTTCCCTCGTAGAGCAGGCCGCGAAAGTCGGTGATCAGTCCGAAGGCGTAGACGTCGATTCCGAGATCGTCCACGACCCGGGCCAGTTGATCACATTGGTCGATCGAATAGAACTGCACCTCGTCGCAGACGAGGAAGTCGAGCGGCGTGCGCGCCCCGACGAGATCGAACAGGTCCACGTCCGTTCCAACTTCGACTGCCGGGGCACTGACGCCGAGTCGGGAGGTGACCTGTGTGCCATCACGGTCGAGTTTGGTCAAGAGCAGACCGCGCAGGTTTCGCACCGTCAAGTTGTGGTGGATCTGCAGGGCCAATGTGCTCTTACCGGACCCCATCGTCCCGAAACTGAAGCGCAGTGTGGCCATGCGAGAGCCGAACCTACATCCTCCATACCCGGCCGACTGAGTTGCATCGGATGACGCTCCGGTCGCCCTCTGCACCCGGAGCCGTGCTGGTAGAAATGACGCGTCATGACACGGTCCCGCACCCTTCCCCGGGCCTCGGGTTCGACTGCTCCGGTGGTTCGGTCGGCGGTTGCGGGAATCCTCCTGGCGGGAGCACTCGTCGGTCCGGCTTCTGGCGCTCCCTCACCGGCTCCGAGCAGAAACGTCCGGCCCGCGGCGGCCGCGCAAGCGAAGGCCGAGGACTTGATGGGCGGCCGACCCTTCCAGATCGTGCTGATGGAGGGTCAGCACGTGCTCATGGCGGCGGCCTCCACCGGTACCTCATTGATCACCCCGGTTCCCCTGGCCTCCATCTCGAAGGCCATCACGGCCATGGTGGTGATGCAACTGGTGGAAGAAGGCAGTCTCGATCTCGACCAAACCCTCGCAGACGTCCTGCCGTTGGAACTGGTCACCGAACCGTGGCGGCCCACCACGATCCGTCAGCTGCTCACCCACCAATCAGGTTTTTCCGATGACCGCACCCGCTGGTTCAACTCGTCCTACGACACCTGCTTCGAAGCCTTCCGCCTGACGGTCCGACGCGACTCGCCGACCGGTCGAGGTTCCTATGAGTACTCCAACACCAACTTCTGTGCCTTGTCATTGGTGATCCTTTTCACCACGGGAGTCTCCTACGAAGAAGCCACGTATCGGTACGTGTTCCGGCCGCTCGGGATCCGACGGCAAGCGATGGACCCCGAATACACCAATTTGTTGGGCGCGGGCGGGTGGCGCCTGTCGGCTCTCGACACTGCCCGCATCATCTCGGCCCTGGACCCCCGCGCATCCATCAGTCCGCTGAGTGTCGCCTCGCGACGCGCCATGATCGAGCGGACCACGTACAACTACGGATTGGGTGTCTGGATCTGGGCCGACGACACTTTTGGCCATTCGGGCTCCTTGAATCGAGCGCGGAACATCGCCGTGCACCTTCCCTCGGGACGGGTGGCGGTCATCTTGACCCAGGCGTCCTTCCCGGAAAGCGGTCTCGATCTGTTGTCCGACGCCGAGAGCATCGACCGCGCTTATGCGGCAGCCTGCGCGACGATGTGTACATCGGTCGGTCCTGATTCGTTTCTCGGTGACGTGATCCAACCGGTGCGACGGACGTATCTCTGAGTGCCGAATCTCCGAAACGGTCGAACCTCAACCGAATCGACGGTGATCAGCGCTCCGTGGTCATCGGTACGTCCACATCGGCGACGACCGCATAGTGGTCGCTCGGCTGCACTCCCCCGATCGGATCGGTCCCGGCCAGCCAGACCCTTCGAGGATGGCCGGCGGGCTTCGGGCGCGGCCAGGTCACGAAGAGATAGTCGATCCGGCGATTCGGCCAATTGGCGTCGGCCAAATAGGGATTCGCTCCGCTCCAGGTGTGGCCGGAACTCGTTCCCTGCAACTCCCACATGTCGGCGAACACCAGATTGGATCGACGGACCGGCGCTCGGCCGGTGAGACGACGGATTTCGTCACTGTCAGGGACGGCGTTGAAATCCCCTCCGATCAGAACGGGCAGTTCGCTGCGGGATCGCAGTTCGGCCACGAGATCGGCCACGGCGTCGACCTGCGCCTGACGGATGTTCGAGGCGTCGAATCGGTGATCGAGATGGGTGCAGACCACCGGCCATGGTCCCCACGGCGAATCCACCACGGCGTGAAGCGCCCGACGGTGAGAGGGTTGGTCCGGTCCAGCCGGGAGAGCCACGGTTCCGTGAACGCTCACCGGCCACCGAGAGACGATGGCGTTCCCCATCTCCCATCCGGAGGTCGTCACCGCCGCCGCAAGTCCGAGAGTGGTCGCCAATCCCTCGGCTTGCCCATCGCTCACCCGGACTTCCTGGAGAAACAGGATGTCGGCGTCCTCTCCGCGCAGAACTGCCTCGATGGCTCCCTGACGTTCCTCCCAGGGGCCGAATCGCCACCAGAGGTTCCAGGTGAGCAGGCGCATGCGGTGCGCTCAGCCGACCACGCCGTGGGCGCCGTGGTTCACCAGCTCCACGACCCGGGCCGCTCGATCACCACCGGTATCGGAGGTCTGCGGGGCGGTGAGGGCAGCCATGACGACTGCCGCGTAGATCACGAGGCCGAACAAGAGCACGAACGGAGCTATTCGGCGCGCCCGGCGCGGGGCGGCCGGCGCGAAGACGGGCGGTTCGAAGGTGAAACTGGACATGGCCTTGGTATCGGCTGCCCCTGAGCCGAACTTGAGGTGAAATTCCCCGGCACGACTCCGGCGGGGTGGTGCGCCGGTCGACCCTCCCCCGGTCCGCCCGCCCGATTAGCGTTCGACCAGGGATTTCGAAGCGGGGTGCGATGAACGAGAGATTCGAGGACGGCTTCCGGGGCTGCGTGGCCGTGGTCACCGGAGGCGGCACCGGCATGGGACGCGAACTGGTCCGCCAATTGGTCGCCGATGGTTGCGACGTGG
>JBMTPW010000218.1:0-3900 GCA_049444115.1 Ilumatobacteraceae bacterium
CGACTGATCGGTGTCGACTGAGCCAGTCGTGTCACCACGGGTCGAAGCACTGCACGATCACCCCCATGATCACGGGCCCGGGCTCGGGTAGAGTTCGGACGACGCCGAACGAATGGGGGTTCGAAATGGCCGACCTGATGGATGCCCAGACCAGTGAGTCGACACCGTGGTTCCTGCGGGGGAATTACGCACCGGTGTTCGATGAGATCACCGATACCGATCTGCGGGTGACCGGTTCGATTCCGTCTTCGTTGAGTGGTCTGTATCTCCGCAACGGATCCAATCCGCGCACCGGTCAGGCCGGTCACTGGTTCTTCGGTGACGGGATGGTTCACGGTGTCCGTCTGGAGAACGGGCAGGCCAAGTGGTACCGGAATCGGTACGTGCGCACGCCGAAGTGGGAGAAGCACCTCGATGCCATGGACGAAGAGGCCATGTTCGACCCGGCGGCCAGTGCCGCCAACACGCACGTCCTGGCGCATGCCGGCCGGATCTGGGCGCTCGAAGAGGGGCACCTCCCGTGGGAGTTGTCGCCTGAATTGGAGACTCTCGGCTGTGACGACTTCGGCGGTCGCCTGACCACTGCATTCACGGCGCATCCCAAGCTCTGCCCCGAAACCAATGAACTGCACTTCTTCGGCTACTCGCCGATCGCGCCCTTCCTCACCTATCACGTATTGGACGGAGAAGGCCGTTTGGCACACACTGCGCCCATCACCGTTCCGAAGGGAACGATGATGCACGATTTCATGATCACCCGTGAGCACGCCATTTTCATGGACCTGCCGGTGGTCTTCGACATGGATCGGATGGCGGCGGGTCAGTCACCCATCGGTTGGGACGACGACTACGGCGCGCGTATCGGCATCATGCCGCGCTTCGGCACCGACAAGGACGTGCGTTGGTTCGAGGTGGATCCTTGTTATGTCTTCCATCCCTTGAATGCCTACGTGGAGGGCGACACCGTGGTCTGCGATGTCGGTCGCCATGCGTCCATGTGGCGCGGCTCGATGGAGAACTTCGAACCGAGCTACATGCATCGCTGGACCTTCGATCTCTCGACCGGGGCGGTCACCGAACAGCAGATGGACGACTGGTCGCATGCTTTCCCGCGTGTCGATGATCGGGTCGTGGGCCTGAAGCATCGATATGGCTGGGTGGCCGGACCGCGGGCCGGTTCGAAGGGCGACATGGGTGATGCCGGAGTCATCGCCCGCTACGACATGACCACCGGTGACAAGGTGATCCACGACTTCGGGCCGACGGCTCATCCTGGCGAGTTCGTCTTCGTGCAGGATTCCGACGACGCTGGCGAAGACGAGGGTTGGGCCATGGGGTTCGTCTACGACGACGCCAATGAAACCTCCGAACTGGTCATCTTGGACGGCTCGGATGTTTCCAAGCCGCCGGTGGCTCGGATCCATCTCCCGCAACGAGTGCCATTCGGGTTTCACGGCAGTTGGGTGCACGACTCGGCCCTGTGATGGGCCCAGACGCTTGGGGATCCGGTCGGCGCTGGCGCGTCAACCGGGTGTGATCGTCAGCGGGGGTTATCGGCGGGGAACTGCTTCAGATAGCTGGTCATGTCGAAGTAGTCCCGCCAGAGCACGATCTTGTCGTCGACGACTTCCCACACTCCGGTGACCGGGAGTTCGATCCAACCGAAATCCATCCTGAACCTGTCGGTGCGCTCATTGAACACCACATTGCCGGCCGTGGCTTCGCGGTGGATGGGCCAGGTGATCTCGGTGCAGCGCGCGAACATCGGTCCGAGGATTCCATTGATGCCCTCTGGTCCATGGACCTTGCCCATGGGCACGTTGTCGTACTCGCAGTTCGGGTCGATGTATTGCAGGGCTCCGGGGATGTCGTTGCGCTCGAGAGCGGCAATGAAGGCGTGAACGACGTCGAGTGGGGTCATGGTCGGTCCTTGGTGGAAATCGGTTCCTTCATGCTACGCAGCACGGTACGGCCGACCGATATCGGCCCGTTCAGATGGACGTCGACTGGACTGCACGAATCTTGACCGGGATGGCGCTCTGCACCACCATGCCGGTGATCGCGTCGTAGCCACGGTCCACCGACACCAGTCGATTGGTCGGAGATCCGATGTCGCGCACCTTTTCATCGGTGAGCGAGGATCCGCCCCAGGAATGCGCCATGGAAATGACGCCGCGGCGAACATCGGGTGCACTCTCCACCACGGCCCAGAGCGACGAGCGGGGCGAGGCGACCTCGATGACGTCGCCGTCGGCGAGATCCAGCACCTCCATGTCGTCGGGGTTCATGTAGGCCGGGTTGGTTCGGCCCTTGGCGCCAAGGGCGGAGAGTTCCGGACCGTAGGAATTGAGAACATGTTTGAGACGTCGGCTCACCAGCCGGAAGGGATACTCGGAGGCATCGATGCCGAGAGCTTCGGCGGCGTCGGTTTCGTCGGCGACGCGTCGCAGCTCATCGATGACATCCGGCGGGGCCACGGTGAAACGAGCCGAGCATTCCGGATCGGCGGGTTGGACGACCATGGCCTTGTCGCGATGGAGTCGGCGCACGTTCTTTCGGACCTCCGACATGGGCATGCGGCTTCCGGCATAGGCCAGGTCCAGCATGTCGTCATCGGTCGGACGACGATCCATCGGCGGGGTACCGCCCGCCAGCGGAAGCGACGTTCCGAGGCGCTGGGCCACCTCCCAGAAGAACTCCCACTCGTTCAGGACGTCACCCTGGCGAGGGAGAACTGCTTCGGTGTAGTTGGTGTAGGGGGCGTTGAACCAGCGATCCATGAGATGTGGAACATCGGCCCGTTCCAGCGACAGGGTCGGCGCGATCACGACGTGGGCGTACTCGGCCGTGGCGCTCATGCGATGGTCGATCACCACCAACAACTCGAGGTTCTGCATGGCCCGGATGGTGAGTTCCTGATCGGGCCAGGCCACCACCGGATTGCCACCGTTGACGATCAGGGCCCGTACTTGACCCTCGCCCTCGGTGAGGATCTCTTCGGCCAAGGTGGTGGTCAGCATTTCGCCACGGATTCCGCGGAGATTGCGCACTCGCGACGGGGTGCCGGTGGCCGGTGGGCGGGCGGCGTGTACCTGGGCCCGTTTCGGAGCCGGCGGATAGAGGAAGTACCCGCTGTCGAGACGATCCCCGGTCCTGTTCACCCGGCCACAGATCGTGTTCAGAACGATGGACAAGTGCTCGGTGAGACCCGAATGCGGAGCCATGTTGGGTCCGGTGCCGGTACCGCAGGTGCCACGCGATCCGGCGGCGAACATCCGGGCCGCCGCTTCGATGTCGGCTGCCGGGAGATCGCAACGCTCGGCCACCAATTCGAGTGGGAAGTCGTCCACGGCGTGGCGCAACTCGTCGAGATCGCCGACCCACTGGTCTCAGAAGGCCCGGTCGTGGAGATCGTGGTCGTGGATGATCCTGATCATCGCGGCGAGCAGAGTGGGATCCTCTCCCGGTCTGATGGGGAGGTGCAGGTCGGCTTGCGCGGCGAATTCGGTACGACGTGGGTCGACCACGATCACTTTCATGCCGCGCCTTTTGGCGTCGCGCAAGACGACGAAGGGGTTCGTTCCCTGAAGTCCGCCAACCGGTCCGTAACTGGAGACCAGCGGGTTGTAGCCGATGGCCATCATCACATCGGCGTTCGAGAAGTCGTGATACCCGGCTTCCCAGATGCCGACGCGGAAGGGAGCCGTGGCCTTGGCCGGCTGATCGATGGTCACCGATGTGTAGAACGACGGCGAGTCGAGACCCTGATGGAAGGCTCGGGCCACCGGAATGGCCAGGCTGTTCTGATACCCGCCGGTGCCGGTGTAACTGGCCACCGCCCGCGGCCCGTAGGTGTCGATGATGCGGCGGAGTTCCGCGGCCACCATGTCGAGAGCGGCG
>JBMTPW010000219.1:0-3813 GCA_049444115.1 Ilumatobacteraceae bacterium
CCCTCTACGGTTTGATGATCCTCGGCATCGCCAAGGCTCGTACTGCCAAGGAGCAATGACCAGTTAGTTGCCGGTTCGCCGGTGTGTTGTGAGGTGCCCGGGCCATTGGTCCGGGCACCTTCGCGTTGTGCGGGTCTCTCGACTTTGGTTTGTGTTGGGCGCGAAAAAATTCGCGGATTTTTTGTTGGCGGCGCGGAAACTCTGCCACACCCCCTGAATACCGTGAGCACCAGTTAGTCCAGCGGTTCGCCGCCATCGGTTCCTTGGAACCCCATGTTCGTCAGTGACTTCCCGACAGCAGTACCCGAAAGCTGTGTTCGAGTCCGTCGTTGAAAGGCCAGGGTTCCATGTCTCGATCCGCAACCTATGAATCGCCAGGGAGGGCGCCTGGTGTGGCGCGGTCTCTGGGGTTGCGTGATCTCGCTGGCCTCCCAGTCGAGGAACTGCGCATCGAACTCTCCGAGGCCAAACGTCTCCGATCCGTTCTGGAAGCCCGAGTATTGGAGATCGCTTCCCTGCTCGAAGCCACCACTACCGCAGCGGGTGCTCCCGTGCGCGCCATTCCCGAATTCGAGTTGATGGAGCACTCCGGATTGAGCCGGCGGGAAGCCGGTGAAACAATCCGGCGCGCCCGCCTGGTGGAGGAGGCTCCACTGCTCGGAGACGCTTTGGCCGAGGGGATCATGACCGCTGGGCATCTCGATGCCATCAGCCGGGGTGCCCGTATCGCCGGTGATAGCCGGGAAGCCTTTCTGAATCTGGTGCCCGATCTCGTCGAGGCCGCATCGGACATGCCCATCGGCGATTTCGCCGCCCTGGTGACGTCCTCAGCCAAGGAATTCGTGACCGATGGGGGCATTGCGCTGCTCGAATTTCAGCGCAAGTCCACCCAATTGAAGATGTGGAACGACAAAGAGGGCATGCTGCACCTACGCGGTTCCTTCGATCCCGAATCAGGAGCATTGCTGCAGTCCCGTCTGCAATCCACTCTCGAAGCCATGTTCCATTCCGGGGACAAAGCCGTGCCCGTCGACCACCATCCGTGGATCGAGGCGAACGATCACCGACGAGCGCATGCGCTCGTGGCGTTGGTTGCCGGGTCGACCGGTTCTGGTGATGCTCGGGTACGCAGTGATGTCGTCGTACACATCGATCTCGAGACGCTCGTGCACGGATTGTCCATCTCGTCCACGCATCGCACGGCCTTCGGTGCCGACCTACCGGTGGAGACCATTCGCCGCATCTCCTGTGATGCAGGGATCATTCCGCTGGTATTGAACGGTGCGAGTGTTCCTCTCGACATCGGTCGCTCTCAGCGACTGGCTTCGGCCGGTCAGCGACGAGCCTTGGAGGGAACGCACACGTCCTGCGCCTTCCCGGGATGCGAGGTGGCCTTCCACCACTGCCAGATCCACCACATCGATTACTGGGAGAACGGTGGTCGCACCGATCTCGCCAACATGGTTCCCCTGTGTTCGCAACATCATCACGCCGCCCACGAGGGCGGGTGGACGTTGAATCTCGATCCTGAATCCCGGTTACTGACCGCCTCACCACCCGGAGGCGACGATGGTTCGTGACTTGGTCATCTACGTAGGCAGAGCTTTCGTTGGGTTTGGCTTTGGCATCACCTTGTCACGTTTCGGTGCTTGGCTCTCGAGCCGTGAGTCCAGAAGTTGCTCAGGTCTCTCAGTTGCGTGTCAGCGCTGTCCAGGCGTTGTAGCCACCCAAGATGTCGCTCACATCGGTGAAGCCTTTGGCGCGCAACGTGCTGGCGGCGATCGAGGAGCGATACCCACCGGCGCAGAACACCACCGAGGGTTTGTGCGGATCGAGCTCTTCGAGACGACGGGTCAATGCGGCCAATTCGATATGGCGGGCCCCAGCGATTGTGCCCAGGTTGAACTCGCCCGGGTTGCGGACGTCCACCAACTGCAGATCGGTGATCTCATTGCGGCGAGTGTCGAACTCGGCGGCCGTCAAACGGGACGCCATTTGCACCATGGTCGGGTTCTCGAGGAACACCTTGACCGGATCGTCCAAGTACCCGATGACGGTGTCGAAGCCGATGCGCGCCAGGCGAATGGTGGCCTCACGCTCTCTTCCTGGTTCGGCGACCACGATCATGGCGGTGCCGGGGGAGACCACTTCACCGCTGTATTCGGCGAAGCGTCCACCGAGACCGACGTTGATCGATCCCTTCAGGTGACCGAGAGCGAAGTCGGCATCGTCACGGGTGTCCACCACCGTGGCGCCCTCGGCCATGGCCTTTTGCACCATCTCCAACGTCATGGCATCCAGCGGGCGATCCTCCTGAAAGGTGTCTCGAGCCTTGCGGTTGGTGGTGGCGGCAAAAAGGAAATACAAGGGTGCCGCCGCCTGACCTTCCGTGACAGCCTCGACGAATTGGTCCTCGCTCATCGGGGCCAGCGCATAGTTGGTGGCACGCTGTTCACCGATGGTGCTCACGGTGTTGGTCGACAGATTCTTGCCGCACGCACTGCCAGCACCATGGGCCGGATACACGAGTGTGGTGTCGGGCAGAGTCATCAGCTTCTCGTGCAACGAGTGGTACAGCATGCGGCCCAGATCTTCTGCCGTGTGACCCACTGCCGCCAACAGGTCTGGACGACCCACATCTCCGATGAACAACGTGTCACCGGTGAACACGGCATGGGGCACGGCACCTGGGCGCTCGCGCACCACGATCGAGATCGACTCCGGCGTGTGTCCGGGAGTCTCCAGGAATTCCAGTTCCACGGCGTTGCGGTCACCGACTTCTCGGCCGAGTGTCAGCGTCTCACCGTTGGACATCATGCGAATGGGGAAGTCCGTGCGGCCTTCGGCGGCCTTACCGAAGATGATCTCGGCCCCGCAGGCTTCGGCAAGTTCCAAGTGACCGGACAAGAAGTCGGCATGGAAGTGCGTCTCGATGACGTAGGTGATGACCAAACCGTGGGCCTTGGCGTCATCCAGGTAGAGGGAGATGTCGCGCTGTGGATCCACCACTGCGGCCACGCCGGTGTTGATGTCGCCCACCAGATACGAAGCGTGGGACAGACAACCCAAGTAGTGCTGGCGCAAATAGAGGTTGGTCGAGTTCATGGTCACTCTCGTTTCTTGGCCGGGACGTTCTCAGGCCAGTTTCATGAACAACTTTTCGACTTCATCCAGATCGAAGCCACTGGCGGCCGCTTGTTTGGGGTTGGCCAGGCAATGGCTCAGTCCGGTGGCCAACAACTTGAAACCCACTTGATCGAGAGCTTTGCTGGCGGCCGAGACCTGGGCCACTACGTCACGGCACTCTCGGTGCTGTTCCAGCATCTGTTGGATGCCACGTACCTGACCTTCGATTCGGCGGAGGCGTTTGGTGAGATCGTCGGAGACGTCTTGGGGAAGTTTCACGGGGTCACGATACCCCTGGGGGTATCAAAGAACAAGCGGTGCGCGGTGTCGTCGACGGAGAGGATGAAGCCGGCTCGATGCTCAGGCCGACCGAGGACGGAGCGACACACCGGTCACGGTTTCGGCGTGCACTCGGGCCGAACAGTCGGCCATCTGAATCGGGGGGACGGTCTCGGTCACGATGATCCGGGCGATGGTTCGCAGAGCGTCGGCGGCTGCGCCGTTCCCACCGAGCGACACCGGTTCGCCGGAATCTCCTCCGGCAGCGACGGCGGGTTCGAGATCACGTGTCACGTGTCCGGCCAATTCTGACGGAAGCACTACAATCGGCGGCGATGTCTCGTGCCGCGCTGCTTCGCCCCCACCACATCGCCGACGGTTTCGCACTCTGCTTCGCGCTTTGCTTGG
>JBMTPW010000220.1:0-3794 GCA_049444115.1 Ilumatobacteraceae bacterium
GGCCAAGGGCAAGGTCGTGCTCTTCGCCGTGCCAGGCGCCTTCACCCCGGGCTGCTCCATGGTGCACCTTCCCGGCTACGTCAAGAACCAAGCGGCCTTGCGCGCCAAGGGCGTGGACACCATCGCCTGCGTGAGCGTCAACGATCCGTGGGTCATGGACAACTGGGGCAAGACCAGTGGAGCCGATGGAATCGTGATGTTGGCCGATGGAGCCGGTGCATTCACCAAGGCCATGGGACTCGAGATGGATGGTTCGGGTTTCGGTCTGGGTTTCCGATCGCAGCGTTACTCGGCCATTCTCGAAGACGGTGTGGTCAAGGAATTGAACATCGAAGAAGGTGCTGGCATCACTGTCAGTGCCTGCGAAGTGGTCCTCGATCACCTCTGATCGGTTGCGACCGTCGATTCGGAAGAACGGCGGCGCGGACGGTCTAGCGCGCTACCAGGTACACCACGGGAAGTGCGCCGCTCACCAATGCGGCGGCTCCGACCAGGACCGCCGACAACTTTCCGCTCACATGATCCCGCAGGACGGTGCGCTTGAGTGACAGCACCAGAATCATCACGATCAGAGGTGGAGCGGCCAAACCGTTGAGGATCGCCGACCAGTACAGCGCCCGAACCGGGTTCAGTCCGAAAAAATTGAATGCCAGACCCAACAACATGGATCCGGCGATCACCAAGTAGAAGGCCCGTGCCTGGGTCATCTTGAGGCTCAAGCCTTCGCGCCACCCAGCGGTCTCGGCGAGGGCGAAGGCCGTCGAACCCGCCAGCACCGGAACGGCCAACAATCCGGTTCCGATGATCCCGATGGTGAAGAGAAGTTTTGCGGCGCTCCCCGCCAGAGGTTCGAGCGCCATCGCAGCCTGTTCAGCGGTGGCGATCGTGGTGATGCCGTTCTTGCCGAGAGTCGTCGCCGACACGGTCATGATGGCGAACATGATGAAAACACCCGAACCGATGCCCGCTACCACATCGCCCCGCATGGCCCGAAGATTCAGATCCGCGGCCCCGTCGTTGCCGTCCCGGACTCCGTGATCGCGCAATTCCTCCACTTCTTCGCTCGTCTGCCAGAAGAACAGATAGGGGGAAATCGTCGTTCCGAACAGAGCGATCATGGCGGCGACTTCTTCCTTTCGGAATTGGATCGACGGAACCACGAGGTCGCGAAGTGCTTCGTTCCAGGCGATGTCGACGATGAACAGCACCGCCAGATACGAAACCAGGGACAGACAGAGCCAGCGCAGCACCTTGGCGTACCGGTGATATGGAACGGCGATCTCGAGAATCGCCATCCCGAGAGCGAAGAACACCACCAGCACCGACTGCGGAATGGGAACCAACAATCTGGTCGCCGCAGCCATCGAACCCAGATCGGCACCGATGTTGAACGAGTTGGCCGCCACCACCAGGAGCACGGCGACATAGAGCACCCATCGCGGGAACTCCTGTTTGATCAACGCGGCGAGACCGCGTCCGGTGAAGAGTCCCAATCGAGCCGTGGCTTCTTGGACCGCCGCGGCCAATGGAAATGCGAGCACGGTGGTCCAGAGGAACTGGAAGCCGAACGCAGCTCCCACTTGTGAGTAGGTTCCGATTCCTGAGGGGTCGTCGTCGGCGGCACCGGTGACGAGACCCGGACCCAGCCGTTGGAAGTATCCCCGTCCGCGCAATCGGTGGGCATGGCGATGACGACGATGAGGGCGTCCGGCCCCGAATTCGGATCCTGGCCCGTCGGCACTCACAGGCCGAGGGCGGCTTCCAGTCCGATGGTCAATCCCGGAAGCGATCCAATCGTTCGACACGCCAAGACCACACCGGGCATGAAACTGGCACGGTCATAACTGTCCTGGCGGATGGTGAGCGTTTGACCTTCCGCACCCAGGATCACTTCCTGGTGAGCCACCATGCCCCGCATACGCACCGCATGGACGCGGATTCCGGCCGGACCTCGGCCACCCCGCGCTCCCGGATACACCTCGTGGGAGGTGGGATCCGCCGCCCACTGCGACGACGAGGCCGCCATGCGCTGGGCTGTGGCCACGGCAGTTCCACTCGGGGCGTCGGCCTTGTTGTCGTGGTGGAGTTCGATGATTTCCGCAGTGTCGAAGAAGGGCGCGGCCATCTCAGCGAACTTCATCATCAAGACGGCACTGATTGCGAAATTGGCAGCGACGAGACAGTTCGACGAGGTGAACATCCGACGGAATCCGTCCAGATCGGATTGTTCGAATCCGGTCGTACCGACCACCGCATGAACCCCATGAAGAGCGCACCACTTCACATTGGTGCGAGCCGCCGCAGCCACGGTGAAGTCCACGGCGACTTCGGCCGCGGTGTCGGACAGCGACCGCGGATCGGCCGAGACGGTGATCCCGGCGATCGTCCGACCCACGTGGGCCGGGTCCACCGCGGCGACGAGTTCGAGCCCGGGAGCTGCGGATACGGCCTCGCAGACCGCAGTACCCATACGACCGCCCGCCCCGAACACTCCAACTTTCACCGAACCGGCCTTGGACATCACGCCACCTCGCTCGTTTTCAGTACGTGTCAACGATGACGGCGAGGTCCCCGATCGCGTCCGCCCCGACGCTCCTCGCGTCCGGTGCGTTCACCACCGGGACCGAGGTCCCCGAGTTCGGAACTGATCTCATCGTCGAAGGCGTCTTCGAAGCTGACCGTCACCGGTCCATCGCGACGTGAATCCTCACCACGCGATCCGTCACGACGCGGCTCGTCGCGACGGTTGTCGTTGCGACGACGGCTGCCTCCGTCGTCTTGTCCGGCACCTTCCGGAGCAGCGTGTTCTCCGACGGGCGACAAGCTGACTTTGCCCTTGTCGTCGATGTCGTCGACGCGAACTTCGATTTCTTGGCCGAGAGTGAGAACGTCTTCGACGTTGTTGATGCGCTTGCCGCCACCGAGTTTCGAAATGTGCACCAGTCCGTCACGTCCGGGAAGGATGTTGACGAAGGCGCCGAACTTGGTGATGCTGACCACGCGTCCGGCGTACACCTTGCCCATTTCGGCCTTCGGCGGATCGACGATGGCCAGGATGCGAGCCTTGGCATCTTCCATGCGCCACCCTTCGACCGCGCCGATGGTGACGATTCCGACGACTCCGTCGTCGTCGACGCCGATATCGGCTCCGGTTTCCTGCTGAATCGTGTTGATGACCTTGCCCTTCGGGCCGATGACTTCACCGACCTTGTCGAGCGGGATGGTGATGGAGATGATCTTGGGCGCGGTTTCGGCCACGGCGTCGCGGGGCTCGGCGATAGCGGCCGTCATCACGTCGAGGATCTTCAGTCGCGCTTCGCGCGCCTGGGCCAAGGCGTCGGCCAGCACATCGGCCGGAATACCGTCGATCTTGGTGTCCAATTGCAACGCGGTCACGGCGTCGGCAGTTCCAGCAACCTTGAAGTCCATGTCACCAAAGGCGTCCTCGGCTCCCAGGATGTCGGTCAGGCTCAGGTACTTGCCCTCGGCGAAGACCAAGCCCATGGCGATACCGGCGACGTGGGCTTTGATCGGCACTCCGGCATCCATGAGCGACAGGCTGCTGGCACACACCGAGGCCATCGAGGTGGAACCATTGGAGCTCATGACCTCGCTCACGAGACGCAGCGCATAGGCGAAATCCTCCTGGCTCGGAACGACTGGGAGCAACGCGCGCTCGGCGAGGGCACCATGTCCGATCTCGCGACGCTTGGGTGAGCCGACACGACCGGTTTCACCATTGGCCCACGGGGCCATGTTGTAGTGGTGCATGTAGCGCTTCTCGTTCACCGGAG
>JBMTPW010000221.1:0-3776 GCA_049444115.1 Ilumatobacteraceae bacterium
GCATGCCCTTGCGGACCGCGTGACCACTTTCGTTCATGAACGTGAGCGGAAAGGCGAGGACGACGCGCTTGGTTCCGATGCGGACATCGTCCACCATGGGCGAGTCGCGGCCGGCGCGCAGTGTGCCCCCGTGACGGCGGGCGATTTCGACCACCGCCTCTTCGCCGACGTTGTGACGCGAACGAGCGTATTGCTTGCCAGGATTGCCGAGTCCCACGACCAGGGCGTCGAAGGCGACCGACTCCCGCCGTTGGTCGGGACGGCCGAAAAGGCCCATCGAGACCTCAGGCAGGGGTGCTGGGTTCGCCGGCGGCTGGAGCGGCCTCGGCGGCCGGAGCGGCAACTTCGGCCCGCGATCCGGCAATGGCGGTGACCACGGCCAATTCGGGATCGCCGAGGGCCCGTGTTCCCGGGGGAAGCGCGATCTGCCCGAGTCGGATCACGTCACCGGGCTTCATGGCGGTGATGTCGACGGTGATTTCGCTCGGCATGTTGGCCGGAGTGGTCACGATGTCGATTGTGTCCACGGAGGGATCCACCAGACCGCCCTCGGAGAGAACGGCCTTGGCCTCTCCGTGCAGACGCACGGGAACGGCAATGGTCAGTTCCTCGCTCATGTTGATGCGAAGGAAATCGATGTGAGCGACGGTGCGCCGGACCGGATGCCGCTGGATCTCCTTGATCACGGCCGGGTACGTATTCCCATCGACTTTGATCTCGAGGATGGTATTGGTGCCGGCGGCACCAGAAAGCGCCTGGCGCAGGTCGCGACGGTCGACGACGACCGACAATGGGGGCATTCCCTGTCCGTAGATGACTCCGGGAATCTTCTCGTCCCGGCGCAGACGCCGCGCAGCGGCGCTGCCGGTGGTACGACCGGTAACTGCTTCAAGAGTCGTCGACATGGGGAACCTTTCGGGCTGGCGCAGTCGGCACGTGGCTCGGCGGCGTCACAAACAGGGGCCAATACTACGGACGTCCCCGCCGGGAAACCACCTGCCATTCAGGCCTGGTTCTCGCCACCGAAAATCTCGCTCACGCTGGTGTCGTCGAAGACCGCCGACAGGGCATCGGCAATGATCTTGCCCACCGAGAGCACGTGGATCTTGTCGATTCTGGCCGCCGGGCTGAGGGGCAGGGTATTGGTGAGGACCACCCGGCTGATGCGCGACGAACCGAGTCGCTCCACCGCCGGGCCTGAGAGGACCCCATGGGTGGCCATGGCCCAGACCTCGGTGGCCCCGCGGTCGAGGAGCAAGTGGGCTGCCGACACGATGGTCCCTCCGGTGTCGATCATGTCGTCGGTGAGGATGCACAGGCGTCCCTCCACATCACCGATGACATCGAGGGCCACCGACGTGTTGGTGCTGCCCTTGGGTCGACGCTTGTAGACGAAGGCCAGATCGGCACCGAGTTCTTCGCCGAGGTGTTGTTGCATTCGCTCGGCCACTTTGATGCGCCCAGCATCAGGGGAGACGATCACCGGGTTGGTGGCGTTGTCGCGGATGTACTGCTCGATGACCGGCATGGCGGTGAGATGGTCCACGGGACCGTCGAAGAAACCTTGGATCTGCCCGCTGTGGAGATCGATGGAGACCATGCGTTTCGCGCCGGCGGCCTTGAAGAGGTCGGCGATGAGGCGAGCCGTGATCGGCTCACGCCCCTCGGCTTTGCGATCCTGGCGGGCGTACCCGTAGAAGGGACAGACCGCAGTGATGCGTTTTGCCGATGCCCGCTGGGCGGCATCGATCATGATCAGCTGCTCCATGATCGAATCGTTGATCGAATGTCCATTGAATCCGAAGTGGCTCTGCATGATGAAGACGTCGCAGCCGCGCACACTCTCGCCGAACCGCGGTCGGATCTCGCCGTTGGCGAACTCCACCAGATGCGGTTCACCCAATTCGATGCCCAGGCACCCGGCCACTTCACGAGCGAGATCGGGGTGGGTTCGACCCGAATACAGGGCCATGCGCTTGGTGGTGACCTTGTCGACGTGGCTCACGGCCAACCCCTTCCGATGCTCATGTTCCGAGCGGTGACCGCCGTGAATTCACGACCCATGATTCCCAGACTTTTGCAGAGTGGTCAGCCCTCTCGGTTCGAATCATAGAACGCGCCGGTATTGGTCCCGGAAACGACGACGGTCCCCGGGGCCAGATATGCATACGGCCCCACATGGCAATCGGATTCGATCGTCGATTCCAGTCCCACCGTGGTGTCCAATCGACAGCGATCGCCAACGGTGCAATCCGACAAGCGGGTGTTGGGACCGATGTCGGTTTCGGCGCCGATGGTCGTTCGACCTTGCAGGATGGTGCCCGGATAGAGAGTCACATCGCGTCCGATCCGCACGTCGATGTCGATGAAGGTCTGACGGGGATCGAGCATGGTGACGCCGTTCAAGAGCCAGTGCCGGTTGGTGCGGGCCCGCAATTCCCGTTCGGCCAGAGCCAATTGCCAACGATCGTTGACTCCCTGGGTCTCCAGGGCCGGAGCCTTCACCGCTCCGACGCGGTGGCCCATGCCAGCCAGGACGGCCACCACATCGGTGAGGTAGTACTCCGACTGGGCATTCTGTGGAGAGATGCGCCGCAGAGCCGGGCCGAGCAGGTCGCGGCGGAAGGCATAGATGGATGTGTTGACTTCCTCGATGGCCAGTTGCTCCGGAGAAGCATCCCGATGTTCCACGATGCCGGTGACGCGTCCATCCTTGGCTCGGACCACCCGGCCGTATCCCGTGGGGTCCGCCATGTCCGAGACCAACACCGTGGCCGCAAGTCCGTGGGATTCGTGGTGGGTCACCAGATCGTCGATGGTCTCGCGGCGCAACAGCGGGGTGTCCCCGGGAAGGACCACCACGGTGGAGGTGTCGTCGTGTTCATCGGGGAGGTCGCGTCCGAGGACCTCGAGCCCGACGTTCACCGCATCGCCGGTGCCCTTCTGGACGGCCTGAACCGCATAGTCGATGCTGGCCCACTGGGGAGCAAGAGTGGTGATGCGTTGACGGACGCGGTCCGCTTCGAACCCCACGACCACCACGACGCGGCGGGGCTGCACCGTTTCGAGGGAGTGGATGACGTGCATGGCCATCGGCCGCCCGCAGATGAGATGGAGGGGTTTGGGACGTTGCGAGCGCATCCGGGTTCCCTCTCCGGCGGCCAGCACGATGGCGTAGACGGGCATGCTCCGGGGAGAGGGCTCGAACCCCTATTCGCGGAATCAAAATCCGCTGTCCTACCATTGAACGACCCCGGAAAACTGACACATCGTCGGTGGAATCCTGGAGGGGACTCCGTATCGACGCTCTGTCATTGTCGCTGAAAACTTAGCGTTTCGCACCGGACCCGTCCGACGATCGAATGCGTCGTTTGGATGCGCCGGGAATCCTCGGTAGCGTGGGCCGTCCGTCGTCGAAGAGGTTGTATGGGTTCTCTCATCAAGAAGCGTCGCAAGCGGATGCGCAAGAAGAAGCACAAGAAGATGCTTCGTCGCACCCGTCACCAGCGCAACAGCAAATAGTTCAGCGCTGAGTCGACGCGACGACCACCGTCGCCTCCGGCAGAGCGGCGGTGAGTTCGGGATGCCTGCCGTCCACGAACCAGGTCGAACCGCTTCCCGCCAGCGTCGGTGTTGCACCGCACGCCGCGGTGATGCGTTCCTTCCACTCGCTCAGTCGCGGCTCGACGACGCACGCAGCGGCCTCGAGGTCGTTGCGGCCCATCGACTGCAGGTGCACGGGTAGCGAGTCCCACGCGCGATATGTAGCCGGTGTC
>JBMTPW010000222.1:0-3755 GCA_049444115.1 Ilumatobacteraceae bacterium
GGGAATTGTCCCCAGTTTTGGAGCCCCATTCGGCCACCCTGCCACACCCCCCGCTCACACTTGGTCCATGAGCAACGTCACCAACCCCGATTCCCCAACCACCCCGGTCCCGAGGCAACTCCAACTGGAGGGTCTCGAAACCGTTCATCCCCTTGTCCGCTCCGGCGAACTGGATCCGCGATTCATCCTCCCCGACGATGTGTGTCGCCGAGGCCTGCGTCATGTGGCCGAAATCCGTCAACGACTCGGAGCGCCGCCCAGGTCGCGCGCCGCCTGAGTCAGTGAGCGCTCGGCGACAGATCCTTGACGGCCTGCCAGTAATTCAACTCGGGATCGAGAGCCAGGATCGCCAGTGAACTCGTCGTCACCCCGTGATCGAAGTACCTCTGGATGGTCGCCCGGCATTGCGCCGGTGAACCGTGCACCACGATGTCGTCCACCACCTCATCGGGAATGGCCGCCAATGCCGCCTTGCGATCCCCTGCCTGCCAGGCATCCCACATTCCCTGTAGTTGTGGACCACGCCCCAACCAGCGATGGAACTCTGCATACACCGGCACGTTCAAATAGGCGGCAATGGCGAAACGCGCTGCAGCTCGCACCACCTCGGTGTTCTCACTCGGACAGACGAAGATACGCGCCACGATTTCACGATCCTCGCCACCGGCGGCCTCGCGCACCACACCACTCACGCGTTCCACATCGGTCGGTGACAGCCAATTGATGATGGCCCCGTCGCTTTCGCGTCCGGCCAAGCGCAACATGCCCTCGCGCAGTGCCGCGACCAGGATCTTCGGTTTCACTTCGGGTCGTACGCCCAATTTGAACCCGTTGACGCTGAAGGTGTCATAGGTCTTGGCGATCTTCTCCCCCGACAACGCGTCGTTCAAGAACCGCACCACGTCGCGCACTTTCTTATAGGGCTCGACGAACGGGATGCCGTTCCAGCGTTCCACGATGACATTGCTGGAGGATCCGATGCCAATGGCGAAACGTCCCGGGGCAGCATCGGCCAGGCTGGCCACACTCTGGGCCATACAGGCCGGCGAGCGCGTGTAGGCGGGCACGATGGCCGTGCCGAGGCGCAAACGGGGCTCCCAGGCCGCGGCCATGGCGAGCGGGGTGAAGGCGTCGGCCCCGTCGGATTCGGCTGACCATATATCTGTGTAGCCGAGGTCGGCCAGGTCGCGCAGCTTGTCCTGGTGGGTGTGCAGATGGCCGGGCAGTGGCACGGTCATCCCGGGTCGACGGGGCAGAGATGTGGAGGCGTTCATCGACTCATTCTGGCCGATGAACGCATCATCACCGGTCAGGCCTTGGCACTTGGTCCCGGACCGGGCATGTCCCGCCAGAACCGCACGATGCAACTCTGGCTGGCGGTGGCCATGAGCGTGCCATCCTCGGCGAACATGTGTACCAGGCCGTGGCCGAAGCCGCGCTCCACCATGTGCACCCGAATGTCCAGAAGGACCCATTCGGTGGGAACCAGTGTGCCAATGCGCAGGGTGTTGTCGAGACTGTTGCCTCCCCCGCGAATTCCCAACGATTGTCCGACACCCATCGGTACGAAGTCACCGAGGATGGCCAGGGCCGCAGCGTCCACTCCCTCGATCACTTCCGGGATCCGCGACCACAACAACACCTGGCCATCGCCTGGCGTACCGTCCAGATCTTCGAGACGGGCGCGTCCCTTGACCATGCGCTGGTCCATGCGACCGCTGATGGTGCCCGACCAGTCGAGAACATGGGGTCGCTCGGCGCAGTCCTGCGGTTTGGGCAACATCGCCGGCATCCGTTCCCACTGACCGTGCGGTTCGATGTCACGGTCGCCGAGCGCGGCATTCACCGTCAGAATCTCGCGGTCCCCCACATGGCAGACGGCTCGCGCCTGGGTGATCTGATGACCCGACACCGCAAGGGTGACATCGATGTCCATGGTCTCGCCCGGTTTGGCATAGGAGAGGTACTGGGCGGTCGCCCACACGCAGTGACGGCCCGACGTGCCCTCCATGGCCGACACTGCCGCAGCCAGTCCACATCCTCCGAAGAGGAATCCGCCGCCCGTGGAGATGCCGGGCACCACCGGGAGGAGCCACCGATACGGATTGTGCGTGGGCTGCAAACCCAAGAACTGTCGACTGTCCACCCGATTGAATCTACGGGCCGCACCGTGGGGTCGCCTCAGTGCTTGTAGCGGAACAGGGCCTGGAGAGATGATCCGTCGTTGAGTGCCACCGACGCAGAAACGCACGATCCTGCCGAGGCCTTCGGCGGAACCCACAGCAACACCCAGAAACCCCTGCCGACATACCACGGACGTTGTGGGAATGTCGTCAGGCCACTGCGGGTGGCCACCGGGAACTTTGGATTCACGCACGACACGGGCGAGATGGTCAAAGCAGTGAACGAGGCGGGGTCGCTGACGGGGTCGCCAGTCGACGTGCGAATTCGCCAGATGAGGGGCACCGGCAGCTTGCCCGGGATCGAATTCACGTGACCATTCATTCGTATCGGCGGGAAGAAACCATCAACGTTCCACGTCACAACACAGGGAGACTCGGTGAATTCCCACAAGAGATATGGAGTGTCGTCACAGATGCCCCAGATTGCCGTCGGTGGGGCGAATGCACTCCATCCGTCGACGATGGTCCACCCCGAGTAGGTGGCGGTTGTCTGGAGATCTGTCAACGTGGACCCCGGTGGGTCCGTGACAGTGACCGATGATTCGTTCAAACCGATTCCGGTCCGAGCGGGATTGACGGTCTGATTCCAGTGGCTGGCCAGAATGGACCCGTTCGGATTCAGATACCCAAGTAGACCTCCTGCGTACGAACCACCGGAGACCGCGCCTCGGGAATACGTGCGCTCGATATCGGCCGTGGCCTCGAGAACACCTGGTGGCGGTGGAGGCACCACACCCTCGACATAGCCGACGACGCCACCCACCACGGCATCCACATCCGTTGCCGTCACCGAGCCGATTGCATAGGAGTCGGCCACCCGGGACTGATACGAACTACCGATCAGGCCTCCCACGTTGTTCTGCCCGCTGACTGTTCCTCCGGACAATGAGTATGTGACCGTCGATCCACCGTGTGCCAGCCCAACGACACCCCCGACATCGAAGGAACCGGTGACAGCACCGGTTGTCGAGACCATCGAGATATCGCTCTCGCTCAAGAAGCCCGCGACCCCACCGAACTGAGAGAAGCGTGGCGTCTCCACGGCGGTGATCGCTACTGTGCTGGTCACGTGGTTCACCGACGACCGTGTCGTCTCGAACGCCACCGCATCACCGGCCACGCCACCAACCCGCAGGGCGCCGGCGACTGCTCCGGAGATGGTGATCTTGGTGATCGAGGTGCCCTGCGCCGAACCGACCAGGCCACCGACATAGTGCTCACCGGTGACGGAGACATTTGTGAGGATGATGTTCTCGAGGCGGGCCCGTTCCGTGGCGCCGAAGAGTCCGACATAGTGACCCGAGGTGATCCTCAAGCCGTCGATGGTGAATCCGGCGCCGTCGTAGATTCCCCGGAAGAGGTCGGCCGGTGAACCGATCGGCACCCATTCGGCGGACAACGAGATGTTCGCCGCTTGTCGAAAGCTGCAGTCCAAGTAATCACCGGTGATCGCAGCGAGGTGTGACGAAGTCGAGATCAGGTACGGAACGCCGGCGTATCCAGTGCCACCAGTAAACGGTGTCGGACTGTTGTCGACGGTGCCGCAGTTCGGAGGAGGCTGTCCGCCGGCTG
>JBMTPW010000223.1:0-3736 GCA_049444115.1 Ilumatobacteraceae bacterium
TCGCCGGGGGTTCGGGAGCATCTCGGTCGAAGTCGAAGAATTGCAGCGACAACTGCACACTGCCCTCTCCGTCGGCGATGGTGTGATGCAACTTCTCCACCAGCGCCGCCCGCCCATCGGCGAGCCCTTCGATGACCACGAACTGCCACAACGGTCTGGTGCGATCGAAGGGATCATTCGTGATGAGCGTGGCGAGATCGAGCATTTGACGCATCGATCCGGGAGCGGGAAGCGCCACGCGCCGGACGTGATAATCGATGTCGAAGTCCGGATCGTCCACCCAGATCGGCGGCGTCAGATTGGCCGGTGCTGCCTGGACGCGTTGATGGAGACGGGGAATGGCCACTGCGGCCCGCTCCATGCGTCGTCGTAGTCGATCGAAGTCCGGTGCGCGATCGAGAATCGAGATGTTGGCAAAGGTGGACGACAGGTACGGATCCTTGTCCAGACGCCACATCAGGGCCTCGGCATCGGACATCTTGTGGTCGAAGTGGATCTCCGTGGCCATGGGATCAGACTAGGTGGTGGGTCGGACGACGACGGCGGTTCGGTGACCATCGTGCGGGCTACCTTGGCGTCATCGTGCTCGTGCCGCCATCGAATCACCCCGGGGGACAGGGGTCCCAGGGATCGTGGGCCGCATGAATGCCTGCAGGGCCGTCTTGACGTTCGTGCTGTGCGGGGTCATCGCCTGCGATGCGAACTCCGACTGGGAAACGAGGAGCCTCCCTGATGACGTCGGCGAACTGGGCCTTTCCGATCATGTCTGGACTTCCGATGTCTGGGAGGTGGTGCGCTGTCGGATTCCCCCCGGGATCACGGATCCGGTCTACGCCGAGACCGAGCGGCGTTTGTCGGCTTCGGTCGCCAGTCTGATCGCCGCAATCGAACCAGTGAGCGAGTACTTTGCGCGATGGTCGAACGGGCGCTATCGACCAATGTTCGTTCCGGGTTCCGACGTCGTGCTGGAGGTCGACGATTCGGCTCAGACCTGTGTCGATCAGGCTCTGGATTCCAGCTCGGACCGAGCCACGGGAATCATCGCCATTGCCGATGCCCCCCATCGCGAGGATCGCGCCGGGGGCTGGACGCAACCAGGTCGCAGATGTCCAGACGGTCGGAGTCCCTGTGCGGCGCGCCTCAGTCGACGGGGCGTGTATCTCGGAGCCAGTGATTTCTGGGTTCTGGACGACGACAGTGCATCACAATCGCCGGTGCCACTCGATCTGGTCGAACACGAGATGGGCCATGCTTTCGGATGGCCGCACAGTTCTCGGGGTGCGCCCGGCGCCTACGACAGCTCCATCGACGTGATGAGTGACAGTGCCGCGCCGCGTCGTGCCGTTGGTGAGACACGAGACGCTCCGGGAGTCCTGGCGCTCCATCGTCTCGGTGCTGGCTGGTTGGATGCACGACAGGTGAAGGTTCTCGAACCGGGTATGGGAATCATCCGACTCGTACTGGATGGTGCTTCGGCCCCGTCCTTGACGGATGGCATCGCCGTGATCATCGTCCAGGTTGCCGACCATGTGGCTCTCACTATCGAGGTGGTGAGAGCGGTCGGTGACAACGCGCACTTGGCACGGTCCGGTGTGGCAGTGCACAAATGGGAATGGGGGCCGACCATCTGTCCCCAATCCGACGGTCTCTGTCTGGGTGTGAACCGGCGTGTCACGTTGCTCGCTCGGACCGACGACGGATTGCTCGGGGGCGGTGAATCGATCGACGCCGAAGGTGTGCGCATCGAAGTGACCGCTCTCGAGTCGATCGCCGGTGCGCCGAGCGCTGGCACACCATCTGCCGAGCGAGCCGACCGCATGGTCGCCCGGGTCGCTCTGAAGGGCTGAGCGCGATCAGCGGGGAACCGAGGTGTGCTTGAACTCGTTCAGAATCGGCCAATCGACGAGGTCGAGGACACGCTCGATGGTGTGCTGGGCCAAGGCTTCGTCCCCCTCGGCGCGGTCCAGTAACCGGACGAAGACGGCCTGGTCGTCGACGACGAACACGGGAACTCCCCATACGGCATGGCTGCGGGCATACCGGGTGTGTTCGTCCTTGATCACCGCCAGGGGCCGTCCCGAGTCCACCTCGGCGAAGACGGCAGCGGGATCGAGGCCGCATCCCACCAGGACCGTCCCCAGTGCCGAGCGGTCGCGAAGGTTGCCGTTTCGGGCATGTTTGAACTCGTAGAGGGCGTGGTGCAGGTCGACGAAGGCGTGGGGCTGTTCATCGCGGACCGCCACCCCCACCTGGAGAGCCAGGAGCCCGGAGTCGGATTCCGGTTCGTCCCAGACATCGGGCATTCCCTCTTCGACATGGGATTGTCCCAAGCAGAACGGAAGGAACGTGACCTCCCAATCCGCGCCGGCGCGCAGACCGGTGACGATGTGATCGTGAGCGATCCGACCGTAGGGACACCGGTAGTCCCAGGTGACAGCGAAGCGACGGGTCATGACACGTTTCTATCGCCGAACCGCAGGTCGGACATGACGCCGAGGGGGCGAGTCAGCGGAATCGCCGAATGAACGGTTTGACGAGCAGGCCCAGTCCGCATCCGAGGATCATGCCCCCAATGACGTCGGAGGCATGATGAATGCGAACGAAGGCCCGGCTCACGGCCACGACGGCCGCCAGTGAGAACCACAGCGGTGCGGAGCGTCGGCCGCCCCAGGTGGACAGGATCGTGGCGGCGAAGAATGCCGAACTGGCGTGACCGCTCGGGAAGCTGGTGGTGGAGGGGGTACGCACCACGAACCGCTCGTCTCCGCTGACCGTGGGCCGTTGGCGACGGAAGAGGCGCTTCACTCCTTGGTTCACGATCAGGGATTCGGCTCCGAGTAGCGCTGAGAGGACGAGTGCTTGCTGAGCGCGTCGATCGCTGGTTACGCCCCGCGCCGCTCCGACCAGGTGCCAGATCAAACTGAAGTCACCGAGATGGCTGGCCGCAGTGAACACACGCGCCAGTTCGGGTGAAGCCCGCCACTTCTCGAGCCATTCGTCGGCATCGTCGTCGAAGCGATCGACGCTCGCCGTCCACTCGGCCATCAGGGTTCGAGGGTGTCGGCGAAGGTGTCCACGATGCGGGCGATACGCACAGGATCCACGAAGGGCCCGAAGTGATCGAGGTCGCTGTACTCGATGTGATTGCCGTGCGGCAGACGGTCGGCGATTGCTTCGGCGAATCCCGACGGCTGAAAGGGTTCGGGATGACCGCTCAGAACCCAGACCGGGATGTCGATCTCGGGCAGCTTCTTCCAGAGGTTGGGGATCTCGGGATGCCGAAAGTTTTCCGCCTCGAGCGCCGGATCGCACTTGAGATGGACACGCCCGTCGTCACCCTGACGGAAACCGTGGTGGACGTAGGCCTCGAGGGCTTCGGGAGTGAAGTGGGTCATGGGCATCTTGTTGGAGTAGTTGGAGATGGCCTCATCGAATGATTTGAACGAGGCCTTGCGTCGCTCGGCTCCATCGGCCAGCACGTTGGGTCGATTGGCCGGCATGCGCACATCTTCGGGCTTCACGATCGGCTCATAGAGCAGAAGGCCGCGGAACAAACCGGGATTCTTGGCCGCGGCCAAGAGCAGTGTGGCTCCGCCCATGGAATGACCCACCCCGATGATGCCGCCGGGTTCGGCGATGGACTTGGCCACCGCAGTGGCGTCGGCCCCGTACCCGGTCCAGGAGACCTTCCAGTCCTTCGGTGCCGCCGTGTCACCATGACCGCGAAGGTCGAAGG
>JBMTPW010000224.1:0-3730 GCA_049444115.1 Ilumatobacteraceae bacterium
CGTCGCCGCCCGATTCGCTCACCGACGAGAACACCTTCGTCACCAGTCGCAGTCACGAATAGAGAGGTCAGACGATGTCCGGACATTCCAAGTGGGCCACGATCAAGCACAAGAAGGGTGCGGCCGACAAAGCGCGCGGCAAGTTGTTCGCCAAGATCGCTCGGCAGTTGGAGGTTGCCGCGAGCCAGGGCGGTGGGGACCCCACCTCCAATGCGACTCTGCGCACCGCGGTGCAGAAGGCCAAGGCCGCCCAGATGACCAACGACGCCATCGAGCGGGCCATCAAACGCGGAACCGGTGAGGCGCAGGGAGACAACTACGAGTCGATCACCTACGAGGGGTACGCACCCGGAGGAGTGGCCATCATGGTCGAGACGCTCACCGACAATCGAAATCGGACCGGGTCCGAGGTTCGCAACATCTTTTCCAAACTTGGAGGAGCGATGGCTGAACCCGGAGCCGTGGGCTGGCAGTTCGCGCGGCGTGGCGTGATCTACGTCGCCGGTCGTCACGCCGAGGATGATGTGATGATGGCTGCGCTCGACGCCGGAGCCGATGACGTGGCCGTCGATGGAGAGTCCTGGCGAATCACCACGGATCCGCAGGTGGTGTACGACGTCAAGACCGCTCTGGAAACGGCCGGTTTGGCGGTACTGTCGGCCGAATCGACGATGGTGTCGTCCACAACGATCGCCATCGAGGACATCGAGACCGCCCAAAAGGTGTTGCGGGTCATGGAGGCATTGCAGGACAACGACGATGTGCAGGACGTCTTCGCCAACTTCGACATCAGCGACGACCTCATGGAGTCGGTGGGGTGAACCCCGGTGCTCTAGGGTCGGCCCATGAGCATCGCCGTCGGAGACAAGGCCCCTGATTTCACCCTTCCGGGAACCGGTGGTCGTTCGTATTCATTGTCGGACTACGCCGGCAAACCCGTGGTCCTGGTTTTCTATCCGGGAGACGACACTGCCGTCTGCACGAAGCAGTTGAACACCTACAACTCCGAGCTGGACGAGTTCGCGGCCCTCGACGCCGTCATCTTGGCCATCTCGGCCCAGGACGTGACCAGCCACGAGGCATTCTCCTCCAAACATGGATTCAAGTTTCCTTTGCTGGCCGATGTGGACAAGCACGTCGCCGGTCTCTACGGCACCCTCGGACCATTGGGATTCCCACGACGCAGCGTCTTCGTCGTGGGCAGTGACGGGACGGTGGTGTACGCCCACCGGGCCCTCGCCGGACTCACGTTTCGCTCGGTGGACGAGATCACCGCCGCTCTGCACCTACCCTGACGCACTCGTTCGATTCCGAGAATGCCCCACCGCGGCCACGTCGGAGGGTAGGATCGTACGCATGTTCGCCCCGAACGAACCGGTTCATCGGGTCCTCGGAATCGATCCTGGTCTCACCCGATGTGGCTACGCCGTGGTGGACGGAGGGTCGTCGCCGAGAGCCGTTTCCATCGGTGTCCTGCGAACCCCGATGGAAGCCGAGTTGCCGGAACGTCTGGATGCCCTTTGGACCGATGTACAGGACCTTCTCGACGAATTTCGTCCGCGCACCGTGGCGGTGGAACAGGTCTTCTTCCAAGTGAACGTCCGAACGGCGATGAGCGTCGGGCAGGTCAGCGGCTTGGTTCTGGTTCTGGCTCACCGATTCGGCTGTGAGGTGGTCCAGTATCCGCCGAACCAAGTCAAAGAAGCCGTCACCGGGTCCGGACGGGCCGACAAGATGCAGGTCCAGAAGATGGTCCAGATGCGTCTCGGTTTGAGTGCCGTGCCCGATCCTCCCGATGCTGCCGACGCCGCCGCCGTGGCCTTGTGTCATTTGGCGGTGTCGCCGGTGCACCGCCAACTGGTGGCCGCTGGTGCGGATGCCGTGAACGGACGTCTGCGTAGTCGGCGAGGTTCCTGACGTGATCGGATCGTTGCGGGGCACGGTGATCGAACGCCTGGGTGAGGGCCAGGTGTTGGTCGAGGCGGCCGGGGTCGGGTACATCGTGCATGTGACACCCCGAGTGCTCGCCGAATTGGAGCCGACGTCTCCGGTTTTCCTGCACGTCCACCATCACATTCGCGAGGATCAACAGACGTTGTTCGGATTCCTCCATCGGGATGAACGCATGACGTTTCAAACGTTGCTCTCCACGCATGGCATCGGACCGGCGCTCGCGTTGGCCATTCTGGCCACGCACACTCCGATGTCCCTGTTCGACATCGTCGCCAGCGGAGACACTGCGGCGCTCACCCTCGTTCCCGGTGTCGGCAAGAAGACTGCCGAGCGGTTGATGATCGAATTGAAGAGCCGACTGACGCTTCCGGTCCTTCCCGGCAATGTCGGTGATGTCGAGGGCTCGGTGGTCGGGGCGGTCCGAGAAGCTCTCATCGGACTCGGTTACTCCGAAACGGAAGCCCGTGACGCACTGCGCGATGCGCCGATGGGCACCGATCGCGAAGATCTTCTCCGGCAGGCCTTGCGGGTGTTGGGATCGCGACGTGCGTGACGAGTTCGTCCCCTCCGATCCCGATCTCTTGCGATCGACGGTGGGCGACGACGTCGAAGAATCCGAAGAGGCGGGGCTGCGTCCGAAATCCTTGGACGAATTCGTCGGTCAACGGGACTTGAAGGAAAATCTGTCCATCGTTCTCGAGGCGGCTCGGGGTCGTGGCGAAGCAGTCGACCACCTGCTCTTCGCCGGTCCACCCGGTTTGGGAAAGACCACGTTGTCGGCGATCATCGCCTCCGAGATGGGTGTGCGCTTGCACATCACCTCGGGACCAGCCCTCGAACGACCGGGGGACCTTGCGGCAATACTCACCAAGTTGGAAGCCGGCGACGTGCTCTTCATCGACGAGATCCATCGGCTGAGTCGATCGGTGGAGGAGATCCTCTATCCGGCGATGGAGGATTTTCAGCTCGACATCGTCGTCGGAAAGGGGCCGGCGGCCTCGAGTATCAGGCTGTCTCTGCCACGGTTCACCTTGGTCGGAGCCACGACGCGTACCGGCATGATCACCGGGCCTTTGCGGGACCGGTTCGGCTTGGTGGCCCGCCTCGACTTCTACGAGGTCGATGAAATCGAAGCCATCGTGGAACGGGCGGCCCGGATTCTGCAGGTTGACATCGATACCGGTGGCACCGGGGAAGTGGCCTCGCGCAGCCGCGGAACCCCGCGGATCGCCAATCGACTTCTGCGTCGGGTACGGGACTTCAGCCAGGTCCGGGCCACCGGCCGGATCGACGTCCACGTGGCTCGCCAAGGACTCGAAGTCTTCGGGGTCGATCACCTCGGTCTCGACAAGGTTGACCGGGCCATCCTGACGGCCCTGTGCCGTCAATTCTCCGGGCGACCGGTTGGCTTGTCGACGTTGGCCATCAGCATCGGAGAGCAACCCGAAACCGTCGAGGACGTCTATGAGCCGTACCTCATCCGCCAGGGTCTCATTGCGCGTACCCCGCGCGGTCGCGTGGCCATGGCTGCGGCCTTCGCTCATTTGGGAATGACGGCACCGGCGGCCGATCTGCCCCCGGATCTGTTCACCTGAGTACTTCATGCAACTCTCAGAATTCGACTATCGGCTTCCCGAGGCTCGTATCGCTCAGGTGCCCGCCGAACCACGCGATGCGGCGCGACTCCTGATCGACCTCGGTGACGCCGGTGTGCGACACCAGCACGTGCGCGACTTGGTTGGACACCTCGAGCCCGGTGACCTCATTGTGGTGAACG
>JBMTPW010000225.1:0-3694 GCA_049444115.1 Ilumatobacteraceae bacterium
CACCACGATGTGCCGATCGGCGGCCGCGGCCACCTGGGCGAGATGGGTGACCACCAACACCTGATGGGTCCGCCCCAGTTTGGCCAGACTGGCCGCCAGAGAGTTGGCGACGGCCCCGCCGATCCCGGCATCGACTTCGTCGAAGACCAGGATGGGCGGTCCCTGCGCCAGGACCAGACGAATGGCCAACATCGTGCGCGCCAATTCGCCGCCCGAGGCAACCTTGGACAACGGGGCGAGAGGCATACCCGGATTCGCAGTGAACAGCAGACGAATCTCGTCTGCAGGATCATCACCGCTCACCTCCACCTCGAGGCGGGCCTTGTCGAGGGCCAAGTCGGGAAGGTGGGCCGAAATGGCGCGGGCCAGATCCCCTGCTGCTCCTCGCCTGATCCGTGCCACCAGGGCGGCGGCTTCGGCTTCTGCGGCACGTACCAATGAGCGCTTCTCTTCCAATTCGGCCACCCGAGCCTCGAATGACTCCAATTCCTCGAGGCGGGCCGCCGCCTCGGACGCGAACGCCAGAACCTGTTCGAGATCGTCGCCGTACTTGCGCTGCAGGTCGCGCAGGAGTTGTCGGCGCCCTCGGATCTGCTCCAGACGCTCAGGATCGTCTTCGCAGCTCTCCCCGAGGGCTCGGATGTCCCGGGCCAATTCGGAGATCTCGGCGCCGAGACCCACGAGTCGTCGGTAGGCGTCGGCGAAGGGTTGACGATGAGCCAGATGGGCCATGGCGGCGGCCAGTGATTCGGCGGCACCGCCGTCCTCCACCAGTGACTGCAGGGCTCGACCCGCCGCATCGCGAAGGGCCGTGGCATCGGCCAAGAGATCTTCCTCGCGTCGCAGGTCCTCATCTTCGTTGGCGCTGAGGATTCCTGCCGAACTGATTTCCTCGACCTGAAAACGCAGCAGATCCGTTTCGCGCATTCGCGCCCTGGTGTCTCCGCCCACGACGGCCAACGACGCCTCGATGTTCGCCAGTTCACCTCGGGCTTCGCGCAGAGCGGTCAGGTCGGTCCCGGCGAACGCGTCGAGAGCAGCCCGCTGGACGGCCGGGGACAGAAGACTCTGGTGCGCGTGCTGACCATGAATATCGACCAATCTCGTTCCCAGTTCTCCCAGTTGGCCGACCGTCGCCAGCCGTCCGTTCACATAGGCGCGAGACCTCCCTTCTGCCGGAACCACGCGAGCGATGACCCACTCGTCGTCACCGATGACGAAGCGACCTTCGACCCGCGCCTCAGCGGCACCGGCCCGCACTCGCCCCGGATCTGCTCGCTCTCCCACCAGCAGGTTGATCGCTTCGACGAGCATGGTCTTTCCGGCACCGGTTTCACCGGTGAGGACCGTGAGTCCTGGACCGAACATCACGTCGAGTCTCTGAATGAGACCCAAGTCCTCGATGTGCAGTTCGAGCAGCATCCTCGATCACCGATCGGTCAAACCGAATTTGGCTTTGAGAACCTGATGGAAGCGACGGGGTTCCAGCCGTACGAACACCGCCGGTTCGGCTGCCGCCCGACAGGAGATGGAATCCCCACTCGAGAGGGTGCACATCTCCTGGCCGTCGACGGCCAGTTCGACCGGACGCAATCCCGAGACCACGATGTCGACCTGCTCGTCCGGGTCGAGAACCAGGGAGCGATCGAACAACATGTGCGTGGCCAATGGTGTCACGATGAGCGCACGATGGGTTGGCGACACGATGGGGCCTCGCGCCGACAACGAGTAGGCCGTGGAGCCAGTCGGAGTCGCCACCAGCAAACCATCGGCCTGGAACGTTGTGAACGGGACATTGTCGATGCTGACCGCCAGCCGAACCGTGTGACCCGAGCGGGTCTTTTCCACCGAAGCCTCGTTCAGAGCTCGCCACATCGTCGTCGGACCACCCACCGGTTTGACCGACACCTCCAACATCATGCGTCGTTCCAGGGTGACCTCACCCGCCATGAACCTTTCCAAAGCGGGAACCAGATGGTCCGGTTCGACCTCGGCGAGGTAACCCAGCAGCCCGGCGTTGACTCCGAGAATCGGAATCGGCCGACCCTGGAGGAGACCCACGGCGCGCAGCATTGTTCCATCCCCGCCGATGCTCACGACCAAACCGACGTCATCGAGAAGATCGTCACTGAACGGGATGGTGATTCTGTCGGAGATCCCCAATGCCCGAGCATCGTCGACGGTGGCCGTGATTCGCACATTCCTCGAAAGGAGCCACTCGGCAGCGGCTGAAGCCACCGTCGCCACATCCGGTCGGTCCAGGTGTCCGACCATGATCACGATTGACGATCTCCCAGTCACGATGGTCCCCACGGCCGGTTCATGGCTGGCAGTCTTTCACGGACCGTGGCGTACAGGAGAAACTCGCGATTCCCCGACCCGCCGAGCAACGGGGAAGGAATCAATCCTTGGATCTCGGCTCCACGGGCGGTGAACGCGTCGGCGACCTTCCGACACGCCGCCTCGTGGATCTCGGGGTCGCTGATCACGCCGCGACCGCGGGACACTTCGGCGCGTCCGGCTTCGAATTGCGGTTTCACCAGAACCACCAACGATCCTTCCGAACGACACAGTGATACCAAGATCTCAGCAATCACTGTGAGCGAGATGAACGACACATCGGCCACTACGAGGTCGAAGTCCGCCCCCCATTGCTGCGGGTCGTATTGACGAATGTTCCGGCCTTCCACGACCACGACCCGGGGATCATGCCGGACCTGCGGGTGCAGTTGCCCGTGTCCGACATCGAAGGCCACCACGTGACGGGCACCGGCTTGAAGCAGGCAATCGGTGAATCCACCAGTCGATGCGCCGACGTCCAGGGCTCGTGCATCGACCGCCGAAATTCGGAAATGCTCGAGGGCGGCCTGCAATTTCTCTCCGCCACGGCTCACGAAACGAGCTGGAGGACCTTCGACATGAAGATTGTCTCCGGTACCCACGTGACGGGCGGCCTTGTCGGCAGGGGCACCGTTGACCAGGACGCGACCGTTGCGAATGAGGTCCTGCGCCTCGTCTCGGCTACCGGCCAGACGACGGCGCACGAGTTCGGTGTCCAACCGACTTCGACGGATCATGAAACCCAGTCAGAGAAGCCGAGATCGCACCCGACCGATCTCATCTGGAGTGTCTTCGTGATACGCAATCACCCAGCAGACGTTGCGGCCGGCCCGCCCGAAGCCGGAACGACCGAGGCCGATGACGTCTTCTTGCTTCCCTGACCGGAGCGGTTCTTCCCGTTTCCGGTCTTCTTCGCAGTCGACGCCTTCGCCGTAGCCTTACCGCTCCCGCCCTTGCTGCCATTCTTCTTGTTCGTTGACTTCTTGTTCGTTGCCTTCTTGGTCCCGACCTTCTTGTCGGCACTCTTCTTGGCCGCTGATGCCGAACCGGTGGGCAGAGCGCGTGAGACAGCCTTGGTGGCCGCGGCCGCCACTGCAGTTCGCGTGGTCTCGAGATTTCGGTTCACATGTTCGAGTTGCCGCTCCAAGGCATCGATTCTCTGAACCACTCGACCGAGTTGTTTGGCGACCTCCTGTTGAACTGCCGATGCGAAATGTTCGGCGGACCGGCGGCCGGCATCCTCATGGGATTGGCGACGGCGGCGGCGATTGCGGGCCGGACGATGGTCGGATGGCTGATGCCGCAGGGCAGAGACCGGCGGCTGGTCGACTGCCTCAGTCACGTCGTGCAGATC
>JBMTPW010000226.1:0-3692 GCA_049444115.1 Ilumatobacteraceae bacterium
GCGTTCACCAGCTTGTCGCATCCGGAAATTCGAACTCTCCAATTCCGGGATGCGGCGACGCCGTCCGAACAAGGTTTCGGTGAAACCGCGCTCCTTGGCTTCGGCCACTGTCCTTTCCATATAGGAGTGAACATTGGGAAAAGCCGCGAAGTACGCGTCGAGAATTTCCGCGGCTTCATCGGTGGGAATCCCCAAACGTTGGCCGAGCCCGTAGGCCTCCATCCCGTAGGCCAAACCGTACGAGACCATCTTCGCCTTGGACCGCATCTCGAGCGTCACCTGATCCGGCCGTACCCCGAAGACACTCGCCGCGGTCGCGTTGTGGACATCGGCACCACTCGTGAAAGCGGCGATGAGTCCCGGATCATCGGCCAAGTGGGCGATGCATCGCAATTCGATCTGGTTGTAGTCGGCCACCAGGAATTCGCAACCCGCCCGTGGCACGAATGCATCGCGAAAGACTCGCCCCTCCTCGGTGCGCACCGGAATATTGTGCAGGTTGGGCTTGTCGCTCGACAGTCGGCCGGTGCGGGCCACGGTCTGATTGAACGTGGCGTGGATACGACCATCGGCGGCCACTTCGGACAACAGGCCCTCGCCATAGGTGCCCCGAAGTTTTTCCACTTCGCGATAGCGCAGCAAGGGCTCGATGAACTCCGGCCAGGCGTCGCGCAACTTCTCCAACGTGGCGGCGTCGGTGGAAAAGCCCGTCTTGGTCTTCTTGGGAGGGGTCAAGCCGCGTTCCTCGAAGAGGATCTTTCCCAACTGCGCCGGGGAATTCGGATTGAACGAATAGCCCGCCAGGTCCTGAATGCGATCCGACAGGTGACGAGCCTCGGAGGTGAGTTTCTCGGCGATCCGCCTCAATTCGGTGGCATCCACCCCGATTCCGAGGAACTCCATCCGGGCCAGAACCCGAACCAAGGGATTCTCGATGCGTTCGTAGAGATTGCTCATGCCCTGGGACTCGAGAGCCCCCATGAGTGCCTGGCCCAAATGTGCCACGGCAAGCGCGTCGCGCCCGGCCAACTGCTCCGGCCCCATCCCGCTGCCGTCCAGATCCAATTCTCCCTTCGACGACGCATCGTCGCCAGGAAAGACCACCGCGGTGTATCGCTCCACCAAGTCGGACAGCGAGTAGTGGTTCTGACCCGGATCGATCAGATACGCGGCGATGGCGGTATCGAGACGCAAGGTCTGCAGGTCCACCCCTGCGTCGAGAAGCGAGCGCATGATCGACTTCACGTCGTGTCCCCATAGTGGCGCTCGTTCCAGAATCGAAGCGAGGACTCGTGACCCGGCGGCATCGGAGGCGATGAGCTCGCGCGACAGCCACACCGTGCGCGCCGAATCACGATCCACCACGACGGCGAGACCGGCAAGTGCAGAACGGCCGGGCT
Organism: Ilumatobacteraceae bacterium; assembly: GCA_049444115.1. Classification (GTDB taxonomy): domain Bacteria; phylum Actinomycetota; class Acidimicrobiia; order Acidimicrobiales; family Ilumatobacteraceae; genus Casp-actino8. The sequence continues at coordinate 1,401 of JBMTPW010000226.1, forward strand.
CTCCGTCCCAGTGGCCTGCCACCGCCAGCACGGGAAGTTCGCCCAGGATCGTCGCAGCCTCCTCGGCACCGTCCGTCGACTCGATCTCGGCCGAGAGAACTTCACCGGACGTTCCCGAACCGCCGGACTCCCCGGCATCGGCCACCGTGATTCCCAAGGTCTTCAGCACGTCGGCAAACCGGGCCGGCATGGTCTTGAATTCGAGGAAGTCGAAGAGTCGCCGAACCTCGGCCGGACGAGGAGTGATCCCGAGATCGTCGAGATCGACATCCACCGGAGCGTCGTGGCGCAAGGTCATCAACTCCTCGTTGCGACGCACACGTTCCTCGTTGTCGCGAAGTGCAACCTGCAGTTTGGGAGTCTGCGCCTCCAGATTCTCGTAGATGCCGTCGATTCCTCCGTAGGTGGTGATCAACTTCGCCGCCGTCTTCTCCCCGACTCCTGGAACACCGGGCAGATTGTCGCTCGGGTCCCCTCGAAGAGCCGCGTAGGCCGGGTACTGCTTCGGAGTCACCCCGGTGCGCTCGACGATGCCGGCCTCGTCGTACAACGCATAGTCGGTCACGCCGCGCTTGTTGTAGAGCACTCGTACATCCGGATCGCGAACCAATTGGTAGCTGTCCCGATCTCCGGTGACGACGATGACTCTGTACCCTGCCTCGACTGCCTGGTCCGCCAAGGTGGCGATCACGTCATCGGCTTCGAAGCCTGCGACGTCGGCTGTGGTGATGCCCATGGCTTCGAGAACCTCGCGCACGATACCGACTTGCTGACGCAGGATTTCGGGAGAGGCCTCACGTTGAGCCTTGTACGAAGGCTCGGCTTCGTGGCGAAACGTCGGTTCCGACCGGTCGAACGCGACCACGATGCCTGCCGGACGGCGGTCCTTGAGAATGGTCATCAGCATCGATACGAACCCGTAGACGGCATTGGTGACCTGGCCGCTCACCGTGACCATGTCCGTGGGCAGACTGAAGAACGCTCGATACGTCAGTGAGTGCCCGTCGAGAATGAGCAGGGTGCGTTCGGAATCCTTGTCGGCCATCAGGTCGTCCCGATCGCGGCCACGACACCCTCCATCACGATGTCGGCTTCAGGTCGCCCGCCAGGATCCGTTCGGCGACAGCGCGCATCTTCACCCGGTCGCGCATGGCAATTCGTTGAATGAAACCGAAGGCGTCTTGTTCCTTCATCGAGTGCTCATCCATCAGGAGACCTTTGGCGCGGTCGATGAGCTTGCGCGCTTCCATCTGCTCGCCGAGCGCTTCCACATGACCGCTCAGCGCCTTGAGTTCGCGAAATCGCCCGATGGCCACTTCGATGGCGGGAATCAGATCGCTCTTTTGAAAGGGCTTCACCAGATAGGCCAGCGCCCCGGCATCGCGCGCGTGTTCCACCATCTCGCGTTGGCTGAAGGCAGTGAGGATGAGGACCCCGCAGATCTTCTCGGCATCGATGTGCCGCGCAACTTCGAGTCCGTTCATCCCCGGCATCTTCACATCGAGGATCGCCAAATCAGGTTTCAATCGACGGATCAAGTCGAGAGCCTGATCACCGCGCCCGGATTCGCCGATCACCTCGTATCCCTCTTCTTCGAGGGTCTCTTTCAGGTCGAGACGGATGATCGCTTCATCCTCGGCGATGACCACTCGAATGCTGAGAGGTCGAACGCTGACGCTGCCGGTACTCACGGCTCCATTCAACCACGACCGGCTCTCGGGCGATGTCCAGTTTCGGCAGACCGCGCAGCCGCCATGACCCCGAAGACCCTCGTCGATCGAAGACCACAATCGGTCGACGAGCCCTGGCGATCAACGATTCACGTCGCTCAATGGCTCATCTTGTCGAGCAACTCGTCCTGGCGAGCCTCGAGTTCGCGGATGGCATCCACCACGCTCTGGCGGTGCTTGCTCATGGCCTCGCAATGCAACCGCGCCTCGCGGTACTCCACATCGGCGCCAGGGGTCTCCGACACCATCGCCCGCAAGCCCTTGTCCTCGGCGTCGTCGTTGAGTGCCTGGAGTTGTTCGTCCACCACGGCGAGTTCCGACCGCAGGCGACGCAGACGGACACCCGTCTCCCGCAAACGTCGCTCGATCATCCGCTGGCCCACCTTTCCAGCCTACGGATTGTCCGCCGGGCTCGAAGTACTGGCTCGAAGTCGATTGCGCTGATCGAAAACACCGAATCGACCCCAGGCACTGCGATGATCGAGTCGCTGGCACGACGAAGATGGAGTGCCCCGGGTGGGATTCGAACCCACACCGTACGGAGTTTGAAGCCGCTGCCTCT
>JBMTPW010000227.1:0-3689 GCA_049444115.1 Ilumatobacteraceae bacterium
CGGCCTGCTCGACACGGATGCCGGCGTTGAAGGTGCGGTCGAAGACGTTGCCCGTACGCAAATTTCGCAACTTGGTGCGCACGAACGCTCCACCCTTGCCCGGCTTCACATGTTGGAATTCGACGACTTGGAACAGTCCATTGTCGAGTTCCAGGGTGATTCCGTTCTTCAGGTCGTTGGTGGTGATGGCAGGCATGTCGGATCCTTGGGAGAGTTGGTGAGACGGCGGCATCCGGTCTCCGTGACGACCACCAGGTCCTCCACTCGGAAACCACCGAAGCCTCCACGATAGACCCCGGGTTCCACGGTCACGACCTCTCCGACTTCGAGAACCGCGGCCGAGACCGAGTTGAGGAACGGTTCTTCATGAATGGCCAGACCCACCCCGTGGCCCGTCCCATGGGTGAACAAACGCTCGAGACCGGCTTCTTGCAGGACTTTCCTGCACGCCAGGTCCACATCGCGGACCGGAACTCCGGGAGCCACCGCGTCCACGCCGCACTGCTGAGCCCGTTTCACGGCTTCGTAGATTTCGTTCTGTTCCGCGGTCATGTCCCCCACCACGAACGAGCGAGTCATATCTGAGTGGTAGCCCTGAACCAATGCACCGACATCGATCACCACCGTGTGTCCCGGTTCGATGAGGGCCGCCGTCGGACGATGGTGCGGTCGCGCCGCGTTGTCCGGTCCGCTGGCCACGATCGTCTCATAGGACGGGCCGTCCGCACCGAGTCGACGCATGGTGTACTCCAGTTCGTCTCGCAGATCCCGTTCGGTCACTTCTGCAGCCAGCAGATGGCGACAAGCGGCGAGGGCTGCATCGGCAATGTCGCAGGCCGTGGAAATGAGATGCAGTTCCCCGGCGTCCTTGCGGCGTCGCAGTGCATCCCACTCTCGTCCGAGGGGACGAAGTTCAGCGGGGCAAGAGGTCCGCAGGTCGTCGAATGCGGCCACCGTGAGATCATTGGCCTGGAACCACAACGACCGAGTGTCGCCGAGAACGTCCGTCAACAGACCCGCCAAACCCTGGCCGGTCCCGGTGGTGCAGACCTCGAGATCCACTCCCGCGACCGCGGCCTGAGCGGCGGCTTGATCGGTGTAGCGGCCGTCGGTGAGGAGCCGAAGTCCGTCCCGTGAGACGACGAGCCAACCGTTGGATCCGGTGAAACCCGCCAACCAGCGAATGTCCTCGAAGCGAGTCAGCAGGATGGCCGAACCATCACTGGATCCGAGCCCGTCGCGAAAGGACTGGACTCGATCCAGCCGAGCGGAATAGTCGAGAGCGGGAGCGTGCATCAGCTGCGTGATTCGAGCAGGCGCGCCACGGCCCCGACGGCCAACTCGTAACCGAGCATTCCGAACCCGGCGATCGAGCCCGATGCCACCGGGGCAACGACACTCGTGTGGCGCCAAGGTTCCCGAGCATTCGGTTGCGAGATGTGAACTTCCACGATCGGGCCGTCGAAGGTGGCCAACGCGTCGTGCAGACTCCAGGAATAGTGCGTCAAGGCGCCGGCATTGACGATGATCGCCGCATGTGACCCGCGGGCTTCGTGAATGGCGTCCACCAGATCACCCTCGTGGTTGCTCTGGACCTGCTCGACGCTCAACCCGAGGGGGGCGGCCACGTCTCGGACTCGGTCGACGTAGTCGCCCAGGGTTGCCTGGCCGTAGATCTCGGGTTCACGCTGGCCCAACAGATTCAGGTTCGGACCATGGATCAACAAAATCGTGGGCACGAGCCCAAACTACAACCCGCTCACCGAGTCCCGTCGGAATGGGCCAGGAAGGCCATGAGCACGGTGCGCACGACATCGGGATCGATATCGGGAACCACTTCGAGGCCGTGCCGGGAATCGAGGACGAAGGTGAGACCGTCCAGAGCCTTCTTGTCCTTGGCCATGACTCTCAGCACCTCGTCCGCGTCGAGACCACCTGGGGGGCGAGTTCTCAACCCATACGTTCCACCGACGACATGTTCGTGATATGCGACGCGGGCCGCGTCGATGCGTCCGAGTGCCTCGGCCAGGTGGGCAGCGAAGATCAAACCGACGGCCACGGCCTCCCCGTGGGCCAGATCGTGGTCACCGACCGTCTCCAGAGCGTGAGCCAAGGTGTGGCCGTAGTTGAGCAAGGCGCGTCGCCCGCCTTCGCGCTCGTCCTCGGCCACGATGCCGGCCTTGATCGACGCGCAGGCGGCGATGCGCTCGTCGAGCGACATCGCCAGCAGGTCGGCACCGGTGAGGAAGTGATATTTGGCCACCTCTCCCAACCCACAACGCCGCTCACGCTCCGGAAGACTCTCGAGGACGTCGAGATCGCAGATGACCGCCGCCGGCTGCCAGAACGCACCGACCAGATTCTTGCCGTCGGGCAGATTGACCGCGGTCTTCCCGCCGATCGCCGCATCCACCATGGCCAACAATGTCGTGGCCACGTGCACCACCGGAGTTCCGCGGTGCCACACGGCTGCCGCGAATCCGGCCACATCGCAGACGAGCCCGCCCCCGACCGCCACCACGAGATCCTGTCGGGTCAAGCCGGTTGCGGCGAAGGATCGGCAGAGATCCTCCACGGTGGCCAATGACTTCCCGTGCTCGTCCTCGGGGACGTGCAGTCGCACGGTGAGGATTCCCCGCGCCTGTGCCACCGTCTCGATGTGCTCGAGCACGGCGGCCACCGACGCAGAGGATCGTTCGATGGAGGCCTGGGTCACGATGGCCATGCGTCGAACCTTCGGTCCCACCACCGTTTCGAACTCGGCGGTGGCCCCTGCCCCAACGACCACCTCGTAGGTGCGCTCGGCAAGTGCAACCGGAACGCGTCGAATGCTCACGACTCGACGACTCCCCGATCACTCGTCGTCGAAACGAGTGACTCGATCCGCTTCACCACGTCCTCCAGAGAACAATCGTCCACCTCCACGACCGCTGTCGCCACCGAGCGGTAGTGGTCCTCTCTCTCCTCCAGCAATGCTCCGAGGCGGACCTTCGGGTCGCCATCCACCAACGGACGATGACCTCGACCACGGCTCACGCGTTCCGCGAGAACGTCGACGTCGGCGCGCAACCAGATCACGTCGTGGGCCCGAGCCAGGAGATCCCGCGCGGCCGCCCGCACCACGATTCCTCCACCGGCGGCAATCACTGCGGCGCCGGGTTCATCGAGGGTCCGACGCAACTCCGCCTCTTCCAGATCGCGAAACTCCGCTTCACCACCCGAAGAGAAGATGTCGCGGATGCTGCGTCCGGAGCGAGCTTCGATGCTCTGATCGAGATCGATGAAATCGATGTTCAACGCTTTGGCCAGGCGCCGACCGGCAGAACTCTTACCGGAACCCATCATGCCAACGAGCACGACCTTGCGGTCACTCATTGCGTTCACCATGGCCGGGTCACCTCGACTCACAGGTGCGGCACGCTCTGGGTGGCGTTCCGCACGAACTCTTCGACCGAGTCACCCCCGAACTTGCGTTGCGCTTCCTGGGCCAGCACGAAGGCCACCATCGTCTCGGCCACCACACCCATCGCTGGAACGGCCGTGACATCGGTCCGTTCCTTGAAGGAAACCCCCGCCTCCTTGGTGATCACGTCCACTGTCGGCAATGTGGGCCGGTTCAGGGTCGCCAACGGTTTCATGGCGGCTCGCACCACGAGAAGTTCTCCGGTGGTGATCCCGCCTTCGGTTCC
>JBMTPW010000228.1:0-3657 GCA_049444115.1 Ilumatobacteraceae bacterium
ACTGACGTCCACCAGAATCGCTGCCAAGTCGTGGCGATGGGCGTCGTCGAGGGCCGGAAGTGATCCCACGCGGTCGATGGGGGCGATGCTCAGCGCCACTGGAAACGACGGAGCTTCGGGCACTGCAGCCGTCCAGGTGTCGTTGCGGACCACCAGGCGGTCGGTGGAGACCGATGGCCGCCATTCTCGGGAGAACATGGTCGCTGGACGCGGCGGTACGTGGTCGTAGGCGTAGATCTGTCCATGCGGGTGAGCGATGGTGGCGCCGACGTCGGCACCGCGGTTCTCGAAGATCAATACGTACGCAACATCGGAACGGGCTCCGAGCGCCACGGTGCGTTCGGCCCACAATTCGACCACCTGTCGGGCGTCCGAAACGTCGAGTGATGCCAGCGACGCATCGTGGTCGGGCGAGTAGAGCACCACTTCGCAGCGATCGTCGGGCAGGGCCGGCCAGCGGTTCACGAACCAACGAGTCCGGTAGGGATCTGGTGCCTCCAAACCACCCGGACAGAATGGACAGTCCGTCCGGGGATGGGCGGCGGTGAGATTCGGTCGCTGCTGACGGGTACCGACGATGTAGACCGCCGTTCCGAGATAGGGATCGATCCGTAGGTCCGGTCCCGGAGAATGGTCGGCCGGACTCATCTCCAGCATTATGTCTGCTCACCCGTGAACCGCGGCGACTTTGACGCCGGTGTGCAAGGGCGGCTAGTGAACGGTGGTGGCTTCGGAGGTGACACGTCGTATCGAGCATCTGAGCGCGCCGACGTGCTCGGTCATCGTGGACGTCTCGACGGGCGTGCCGGCCATCTGGCATTGGGGAGCGCCCCTCGGTGCCGTCGAACCCGACCTGGTGGTGCCCGACTCCCTGCCCTTCGGTGCCCTCGATGTCTCGACGTCACTCCCCTTGGTGCCGATGCACGGAGACGGTTTCGCCGGCCGACCCGGCCTGCAGGGACACCGACGCGGCGGTCGACATTGGTCACCACGATTTCACTACGTGGATCACACGGTCGGTCCGAGTGCATCCGGGGGAACCTCGTTCATCAGCCGAGCGCGCGACGAAATTGCCGAGATCCTCCTGACCTCCGAGCTGGACCTCGATCCCGATGGGGTGTTGTGCACGCGAGTGACGGTGACCAACGAGGGCGATTCGCCCTACATGGTGGATGCGTTGTCGGTGTCGCTCGCTCTCCCCGAAACCGCCACCGAGCTCGGTGTCCACACCGGACGTTGGGCACGCGAGTTCGACCTGCATCGCTTCACCTGGCCGGTCGGATCATGGACCAGTGAGAATCGCACTGGCCGGTCCTCTCACGAACATCCGCCGTACGTGTGGGCCTGCTCGATCGGAGCGAGCGAATGGTCGGGTGAGGTGTGGGGAGTGCACCTGGCCTGGAGTGGCAACTCGGTCTTCTTCGCCGACACCACTCCCTCGGGTCGCCGATATCTGCAAACGGGAGAACTGTTCCAGGCCGGAGAGATGTGTCTCGATGCGGGTGGGTCGCTGACCACTCCAGTGGTGGTTGGTGTTCATTCCGGACGCGGTTTCACCCCGGCATCTTGGGGGTTGCATCGGCTGGCCCGTCGGTGGTCACCGCGACCAGCGGCCGGGCCGCGTCCGGTGCACATCAATACTTGGGCGGCCGTGTATTTCGATCAAGACGAGACGAAGTTGCGTCAATTGGCCGACGTCGCCGCATCCGTGGGCATCGAACGTTTCGTCCTCGATGACGGTTGGTTCGGCACTCGACGTAGTGATCGATCGGGACTCGGTGATTGGGATGTCTCTGCGGAGGTGTACCCCCTTGGCTTGCGGCCGCTCGTCGATCACGTCACCGGACTCGGCATGGAGTTCGGCATCTGGGTGGAACCCGAAATGGTGAACCCCGATAGCGATCTCTTTCGTCAGCACCCGGACTGGGTCTTGACCACCGATGGCTACGAACCGGTTCTCGGTCGCCACCAGTTGGTGCTCGATCTCACCAATGACCTCGCACGTGAGCACATCTTGGAACGGCTCGATGCGCTCCTGAGCGATCATCGGATCTCGTACGTGAAGTGGGACATGAATCGGCCCCACGTGCAAGCCAGCAATGCTCAGGGAAAAGCGGCGTCGCACGCCCAGGCTTTGGCCGTGTGGGCGCTTCTCGACGAGTTGCGCCGTCGGCATCCCGATGTCGAATTCGAATCCTGTGCCTCGGGTGGTGGACGAGTCGATCACGGAATGTTGCGACGTGTGGAGCGCGTCTGGACCAGTGACTGCAACGATGCCCTCGAGCGACAGTTCATCCAGCGCGGCGCCTCGATGGTGATTCCACCAGAGGTGATGGGCTGCCACATCGGGCCACCCGTGTCACACACCACTGGTCGACGTCACGCGTTGGCCTTTCGCGGGGTCACTGCTCTTTTCGGACATCTCGGTGTCGAATGGGACATCACCGCCGCCGATGAAACTGCGCAACAGCAGCTGGCTCACGTCATCGGCCTGTACAAGCGCTATCGCCACCTCGTGCATCACGGTGACACGGTGCGATTCGCTGTGGATGACGATCCGCTGAACGTGCTGGCACACGGGGTGTACTCCACGGACCGCAGCGAAGCTTTGATCTCCTTCGTGCAGTTGCGGACCGGTACGACATTGCACGGCCCGCACCTGCGCCTACCCGATCTCGATCCCAATCGTCGCTATTCCGTGACACACGTCCCGCTGACGCCACAACCGACGCGACTCGGACCGGCGGTCCGTCAGCCCGCCTGGATCGACGCCGACACACCGATCAGCTCGAGCGGTTCGGTTCTGGCTGCGGTCGGAGTGCCCATGCCCATCCTCTGGCCGGAATCGGCCGTGCTCGTCCACCTCTCGGCCTCGTAGCATGGACGGGTGCCATCACCTGACCGCATCTCCGCCTCCACGGTGTCCAAAGTGGCCCGTTTGGCCCGACTCGATCTGACCCCGGCCGATGTGGAGACCATGACTGCCCAGTTGGCCGGCATGTTGGAGCACTTCGCCGATATCGATGCCCTCCAATTGGACGATGTCGAGCCCATGACCCAGGCCTATCCGTTGGCCAACGTGTTCCGCGAGGATGTCGTGGCGGGAGGACTCGTACGAGACGAAGTGCTCGCCGAAGCACCGGCCGCCGAGGACGGTCGCTTCCGCGTTCCGCCGATCATCGGACTGGATTCCTGAATGACCACGTCCAATGCCTCCGCGCTGGTCGGCGCTCCCGATGGCGTGCCATCGACGGCCTGGGAGATCGCCCGCTCGGTGAAATCGGGGGCGGCAACTGCCGTTGGCGTTCTCGAGGCCTATCTGGCGCGCATCGCGGCCCTGGATGGCGTCGTCCATGCCTTCAATCTGGTCACCGTCGATCAGGCTCGCGCTGCGGCCGCTCGGATCGACGCCGAGATCGCTGCCGGACGTGATCCCGGACCCCTGGCAGGTGTGCCCATCGCCTTGAAGGACAACTTGTGCACCCGCGGCATTCCGACGACCTGTTCGTCGAAGATTCTTGCCGGGTGGAAGCCTCCCTACGATGCCACAGTGGTGCAACGACTGGCGGCAGCCGGGGCCGTGGCCATCGGCAAGACCAATCTGGACGAATTCGCCATGGGCTCGAGTACCGAGAACTCGGCCTTCGGCGTCACCCT
>JBMTPW010000229.1:0-3657 GCA_049444115.1 Ilumatobacteraceae bacterium
TCGTGAGCAACTGTGGCGAGTACGACCGAACGAGCCCCCAATCGAGTACGACGAGGCTGATGGATGGCGGCGGATCGTGATCTGGGGTATGGGGATCGCGAGCCACGACCTGACCGGTGACGGTAGGCCGGAGGTCTTCCTCACCAGTCAGGGTGACAACAAGTTGCAGACTCTCGAAGCGGACAATGTTGGTCCCTCGTACCGCGATATTGCGCTCGAACGCGGAGTCACCGCGCATCGTCCGTACACGGGTGATTCGGTGTTGCCATCCACGGCGTGGCACCCAGAGTTCGATGACGTCAACAACGATGGCCGGATCGACTTGTTCGTGACCAAGGGGAACGTGGAGGCGCAAGTCGACTATGCCGCCGACGATCCGAACAACTTGCTGCTTGGTCGCGAGGACGGAACATTCGTGGAACGCGGTTCCGAAGCCGGAATAGCGAACGGCGCTCGATCGCGTGGCGCTGCGATCGTCGACCTCAATCTCGACGGCATGCTCGACATGGTGGTCGTGAACAGGCGAGTGCCAGTCGAGATACGGCGCAACGTCGGCACAGGGTCGGCGCAGGCGCCACGTGCGACCGGGAACTGGGTCGCGGTGACACCGCTCCAGTCGGCACCGAATACCCTCGCCGTCGGCTCATGGGTCGAGGTTCGCGCGAACGGTCGCTCTCAGTTGCGCGAAGTCACTGTCGGGGGCGGTCACGCCAGTGGTCACGCTGGCCCGGTGCATTTCGGACTCGGAACGGCGACGAGTGTCGAGATCCGCGTCACCTTCCCGGACGGAACGACTGGCCCGTGGATGTCCGTGGAAGTGAACGCGTTCTATGACGTGCGACGAGGATCGACGAGGCCCCTTCGCTGGTCAGTGGAGGACTGACACGCGTTCAACCGGCGTGGGCAGGCTTCTGGCCCATGATGATCATGGCCAGGACGTCGTCCTTCGTGACAGAGTTCTTGTCGACAGTGCCGACGAGCTTGGCTTGCATCATCACGCTGATGCGATCGGCCAGGTCGAAGACGTCGTGGATGTCGTGGCTGATGAGGAAGATCCCGATCCCTTCGGACTTGAGTTGCTCGATCAGTTCGCGCACTTGGGCGGTCTCAGCCGGACCGAGAGCTGCGGTGGGCTCGTCCATGATCAGAATTCGTGCGTTGAAGTGCACGGCGCGGGCGATGGCCACCGATTGACGTTGGCCTCCAGAAAGTGCGCTCACGGGAGTGTTCAGATTTCGGAATCGTGGATTCAATCGCCTCATCACGTCACGTGTTGCCGATGCCATGGCGGAGTCGTCGATTTCCCCCCACTTGGTTCGGAGTTCGCGGCCGAGGAACATGTTTCCCGCAGCGTCAATATTGTCGGCGAGAGCGAGTCGCTGATAGATCACCTCGATGCCGTGGCTGCGCGCATCGCGTGGATTGTCGATGGTGACCGGCTCGCCGTTCACGAAGATCTGACCGGAGTCCGCAGGGTGGGCACCGGCGAGAGTGTGCATCAGCGTCGACTTTCCCGCACCATTTCCTCCGACAAGCGCAACGACTTCCCCGGGGTAGAGCGTCAAGTCGACACCGTCCACAGCACGAAGTCCTCCGAACGACACGCTGATGTCGCGTAGTTCGACGAGAGGAACGAGCGTCTTCTTGTTGTCGGTCACCGTTCTTCCCCTCTCACTGACGTCCGGTTTGGATGATGATTGCCGCAAGCACGAGCCCTGTGACGAGTGAGATTCCCATCGCTCGTCGACGACCCAATCGAAGCGCGGCGTCGATGGCAACTGCGGTGACGAGCACGATTCCGACGACGATGTCCTGTGAAGGTGAGTCGATTCGCAAAAGCACCATTCCGGAGCGCAACGATTGCATGACCACGGCGCCCAGCACCGCACCGGTGATGGTGCCGATGCCACCGGCAAAGGAGGTTCCTCCGATCACGGCAGCGGAAATGACGTCGAGTTCGTTCTGAATGCCGAGGTTCGTCACGGCTGCGTCCAGTCGAGCGGTCTGGATGGCCGCGCTCACCGCACACAGCACGCCCATCAGCACGAACGTCTTCATGATGGTGCGTCGGGTGTCGATGCCTCCCAGTTCTGCTGCCTCGGGATTGCCGCCGATTGCATACACGTAACGACCGACGCGCCTGCGGCGCGACAGGTGCACCATGGCAATGGTCACGGCGATGAGAATGACGACGGGGTAGGCAACTCCCGTCGGCGTCATGGTGATCGGAGACTCGTAGCCGACTCCGACATACGCGACACCGAGCAGGATCACCGCGCATCCGAAGACGGCGATACCCACATCGACGGGAAGGGGTCGCAGAGCGAGGTCGTACCGTTTGCGACGACGGCGTGAGAACCAGATGGTGGCGCACGTCGCCACACATCCGAGAGCTCCAAACACCCAACTCTTCCACTCCCCGAGAGATCCGTTCGGACCGCCTCCGACCAATCGGAATGTCTCGTCGAGGGGGGAGAGAGTCTGACCCTGTTCTCCCATGCGAAAGATCAGCCCACGCCAGACGAGAAAGCCCCCGAGAGTCACGATGAATGCGGGCACACCTCCGTAGGCGATGACCGACCCCTGCACGGCGCCGAGCAGCGCGCCGAGCGCGACCCCCACGGCGATGGCGACGATCCATGTGTACCACTGGCCGAAACCGAGCCCGAAGGTGTCGGGAATCCACCGGGTCTGCACCATGGCCATGACGTAGCCGAGGAAGCCGAGGAGCGATCCGACGGAAAGGTCGATGTTGCGCGAGACGATGATGAGCACCATCCCCGTAGCCATGATCGCAATCGACGTGCTCTGGACGGACAGGTTCCAGAGATTTCGCGATGTGAGGAAGTCGCCCCCCGAGAGGACATGGAATGCCACCCAGATCACGGCGAGGACTCCGACCATTCCTGCAAGCCGGGTGTCGATCTCGGTCGAGGCGAGAAGTTCTCGCCAGTTGCGGAGTCGGCCGTGTTGGACGCCCTTGGGCTGCGTCTCTTGGTGAATGTCTGTCACGCTCAGTTCTCCGGTTGATCGTTCTGTTCGAAAGTAGCCGTAAAGAGAACGTGCCCCCCACCCGGAGGGGTGGAGGGCACGTCTCGAATCACGTGTGGCTCGGCCCGATCACGGGCAGGCGGCCACCGATCCGGCGGTAACGCCCTGGCAGACGTTCTCTTCCGTCGTCCAACCTGCCTCGATGACGACATCCAGGTTCTCCTGGGTGATCGGCAGCGGGGTGAGGAAGATGGACGAGATGGAGTTTCCACCAGGTGTGGTGAACGGCGATGCACCCGAGATGGCGGAGGCATCGGGGTTCGAGCACAGCGCAATTGCCGCTTCGCCGGCAGCGTTGCCGAGCTCACGAGCGTCCTTCCAGACAGTGAGCGCCTGCGTTCCGAGAGCCACACGGTTCAGTGCGGCCTGCTCGGCGTCCTGACCGGAGACCGGCACCTTGCCAGCGAGACCCTGTGCCTCGAGGGCAGCGATCACGCCACCGGCCATGCCGTCGTTCTGCGCGAGAACGGCATCGACCTCATTGCCTTCTGCGGTGAGCACCTGTTCCATCGTCGCCTGAGCATTCTTCGGATCCCAGTTGTCGGTGTAGGTCTCGCTCACGATCGTGATGTCTCCGGCGGCAACAGCGGCTCCGATGACCTCTTC
>JBMTPW010000230.1:0-3653 GCA_049444115.1 Ilumatobacteraceae bacterium
CGCGGAGCGGGAAGGGAATGTCGAGCGCGGGGGTGAGGACCACGGCGGTGTAGTTGGACGGAACATCGGACACCTCGTGAATGGTTCCCACCGCCATCAACGGCGACAGAGTGGCGGCGCGTTCGGCGAGGAAGGCTCGCCCGAATCCGTATCCGTTTCCCTTGACCACGGGGACCAACCCGGGAACCAAGGCAGCCAATGTGTCGACATGTCGGTTCCAGACCGCGGCGTCGACGGTCAAGGTCAGCGTCACCTCCCCGACGCTACCGAGGCGGTCGGAGAGGCCCGTTCGGTAGCTCCGGTTCGGGACCCCGGGCCCGTCGGACCCGACGACATCGGACCCGACGATGTCGGACCCGTCCGAAGCCGGAAACCAAGAGTTTTCGAAATACGACTTGTTTAGTCAGGAATTCTCTCGTAACCTTTCCCCATGGCTCGTTCCTCCTCCCGAATATTCGGTTTCCCGGCCACGGTCAACGAGGTCTCGGCCCGCCTCGTGGCCACCGGCGTCGTGCTCCAGGCCGCTGTGTTCCTGGTGTGGCGCGAGTGGTGGTTGCTGGTTCCGCTCGCCTACGGCTTCGTGGCGCGCGTGCTTTCCGGTCCGACTCTCAGCCCCCTTGGCCAATTGGTGACCCGGGTCATCACACCACGTCTCGGTCGACCCGAGAAGATCGTGCCCGGTCCGCCGAAGCGGTTCGCGCAGTTGATCGGGACATTGTTCTCGACCGGGGCATTGCTGGCGTGGGCTCTCGGGGCCCCCACGGTGTCGGTGATTCTGATGGTCGGCTTGCTGGTGGCCGCCAGTTTGGAAGCCTTTCTCGGCTTCTGTGTCGGATGTGCCATCTTCGGCAGACTCATGAAGACCGGCATCATTCCCGAATCGGTCTGCGAGGCGTGTCAGGACATCGGTCTGCGCCAGCGCCAGCCGGTCGCTTCCAACTGAAGGTCAGGGCGGGCCGGAGCACACCGAGGCGTCGTGTGCGCATGATGCCGTCCCAGACTCCGCTGCCGTAGGACAGATCGTCGTAGAAGCGGGCCGCAAGATAGCGCAGGACATCGAGCGACGAATGTCGCGATTTCCAACGCCACAGCCCGGGTACGACGACAGCGAGCATCCAGATCCAGCGGACCCGGCGCGAGAACGGACTGGCCACCGCCATGACTGGCCACCATGTACGAGTGATCGCCTGCGCCACGGCGCGTCCGGCGAGAAGGTGGCCGTGGACGAAGAGCCGGGTGATCACGACGGCATCCTCGACCGGCACTCGGGATCGGAGCGCGTCGCGTAAGCGCCACACCGGTACGGCGGTTGCCAGCGTGGCGAGGAGCACGTGGCCTCCGAGTGCGGTTGCCCATGCTCCGGCGGTCCAGGCGGGGAGCCGCACGGGTGCCAATGCACCGGGATGCCCTTGTTCGAGTCGGGCAGCCGATGTGCCGTAATGGAAACGTTGTCTTCCCGCTTCCACCCACGTTGGGCGCGGTCGATGATGGAGAACCACCGTCGGCTCGTAGCGACAGCGAATACCTGCGGCGTCGAAGCGCCACACCAGATCGACGTCCTCGCCATAGCGCATGCTGGAATCGAAGCCTCCGATTCGCCGCAGATCGGTGGTTCGAACCGCCATCACGGCGCTCGGTACGTAGGACAGGTGTCCACCGAGCCGGACCCGAGCCGGATGGGGACCCATGTCGAGAGGCGAGTCGGTCGCTTCGTAGCGAGCCAGGGCCGAGGTTCCAGGGGTGGACGTCACCCGCGGTGCGACGAGCCCGACTTGCGGGTCGGAGAAATGTCCAAGGAGCGGTTCCCAGAAGGACGACTGCTGGGCGGCACCCGGGATTTCCACATCGGCATCGATGAACACGACGACACTCGAGGTCGTCATCGCCGATCCCGCATTGCGCGCTCCCGCCGGGCCGATCGACGTCGGGAGTCGATGCACCTGGGCGCCAGAAACTGCGTGAATGGGCGGAGACGATCCATCATCGACCACGATGATTCGGTGCACGGGTGGCAGCGCGCGTACGAGATCGTCGATGTCGATCGGATCGCGAGCCGGGATGACGATGGTGACATCGTCCAAGGAGATCTTCGAACTGCTGAACCGCTCGTGGATGGCTTCGGCGCCGAGCAGTCGTTCGAGGAGGTGTTCTTCCCCGGAGGAAGGACCATCGAATACCTCGCCGGCTTCGAGACGTTCGAGGAGCGAACCGGCAGTGGGGGCGAAGCGGAAGAGTCGCATTGGTGATCCGGCGGTCACGATGTCACCGCGCCGTGAGCGATATCGCCACCACGACTGGTCGATGGTGAACCGACGGGGCCCCTTCACGAGGTCTTGCACCAGGTGTCGACGGTGCGAACGAGGTCGGTCATCCAGCGATCGAGGAGTTCTTCTCCGGCGCCGGCATCGGCGCGACGGGGATCACCGAGTATCCCGTTGGGGCTCACTGCGGCGACGCCGTCCCGACGGAGGCGAGGAAGAAGCACCGAGATCGGTTCATCGTTGCCGACCTCCAGGCGGTCGTACCGGACTGCGTCGGGAGCGATGGACATCATCACCGAAGTTTCGATGCGGCCGGCATGGGTATCGCGTTCGTCATCGCCAGGCGGGGACCAGAACAGAACCCGACGGCCTTCGCGGCGGGCGACCTCGGCTGCCTGGGTGATGGCATCGTGGTTTCCGCCATGGCCGTTCACGAAGACGACGCGTGCAGCCCACGTTGCCGACCGCATCAACTCCACGATCACGGCGGTCGTGACGTCGGTGCCGATCGACAAGGTGCCGACGAACCCGGCATGCTCACCACTCGCCGCGACCGTCAATGCCGGACCGAGCGTCGGCTCGAATTCCGGCCACGTGGCCGCGGCTTCGCACAAGCGCCGGGAAAGTTCGGAGGCGATCCGCGTGTCGGTGTCGAACGGAAGATGCGGACCGTGTTGCTCCCAGGAACCGACGGGCACGATCAGCAGGCGATCGGTCACTGGTCGAGGTACTGCCACTGCCGCAAAGCGGACATGATGCGTTCGGCGGCTGGACGAGGTTCCAGTTCCACGACCTCACCGTGTCCCTTGGTCGACGACGTCTCGGTGACACGACGAACTCGTTCGAGGGCGGAGCGTCCCTCGGGGGCGGAGACCACCCGAGGTCGTGGTCGGAAGGGTCGTAGAGATCCGTGATCGGCCATGTCGGCGACCTGGTCGACTTCGTTCACGTGAATCCGGACCTTCGACGCGGCCATGGATTGACGCAACGAAGCCCGTCGCAGACGGGCGGCTGAACCTTCGACGGACAGCACGGCGGGACCCCGGACCTCGAGAACCTCGCGGCGACCACCATCGAGACGGCGACGGACCACGAGCGGACTGCCCGCAACCGAGGGAAGATCCACCGAGATCAGCCCGAGTGCTTGGCCGTAGCGCAGTTCGCCGGCGAGAAAGGCCGGGACCGAACCGGAACCGCGGTTGCTCGAGTAATCGCCGCACCAGATCCACTGACAGTCGGAGAGGGCAGGGGCCAGATATTCGGCCACCGCTGCGCTACTCGTGCCGGAATCGAGATCGATCCGTCGCACCTCGTCGACCCCCACGGCCAGCGCCGAACGCAGCACGTTCTCTGCGGCTCGTGGACCAGCGGTGACCGCCTGGACCGCATCGC
>JBMTPW010000231.1:0-3649 GCA_049444115.1 Ilumatobacteraceae bacterium
CGATGGTTCCCAGCACTGGAGCGATGGCTACTACTTCACCATGGGGGACGATTCCGGTCGGGTGGCCTGGTTCATGGGTTTCCGCCTGCACCTCAACAACGACGTGGTCGATGCCTTCACCTGCGTGTCGGCGGAGGGCCGACAACACAACATGCGCTGGTCCCGGCGACTCCGCCCGCGTATCGACGACCTGGACTGCGGACCCATCACGGTGGAGATCTTGGAGGGACTGCGGACCATTCGCCTGACCTGTGCGGCCAACGAATACGGCCAGGCCTTCGATCTTCTCTGGGAAGGAATCTGCCCTCCGTTCCTCGAGGATCACGTTCAGGTCTACGTCAACGGCCGACTCCACAGCGACCGCACCAACTATGACCAGACCTGCAAAGTCTCCGGGTGGATCGAATTCGGCGGCCAACGAGTGGACGTCCGGAAGTGGACCGGGGTCCGCGACCATTCATGGGGTATCGGAAATCAAACCGGGGGACCTCGGACGACGGTCATCGCTCCACCGGTGAATCCCACTGCTCCACCCGGACTGCGTCAGTGGTGCTGGTTCGATCTTCCGGACCGCTCGATCTTCTGGCAGTTCCACCATCGAGGTGGTCGTCATCCCTTCGGCATGCTCGAGACCCGGTGCCAGTTCCCCTACGGCGATGAGCGCACCCCATTCTCCTACGTCGAACTCGACTACGAGCCCACCTTCGTGGTTCTCGATGGTCACCCCACGACTCGACTCGACAGTGCCGTCATTCGCCTCACTCGACCCGATGGCGGCGTCGAAAGGTACCTGATCGAACCGATCTCGTACCCGGTGTATCTGCAGGGCGGTGGCTACCACGCCGGCTTCGATGATGGTCTCGGACGGGGTGTGTATCGCGGCGACTTCCATCACGAGGGCGAGATCTGGGAGATCGATCGGGTGATCGGTGTCGCCTCGCCGAAGCCGACGACCTTCAATCGCTCGCATTACGCCGAAGCATGGGGACGATGCACCAATCTCGACGATCCGGACGACACCGGTACCGGTCACCTGGAGTCGGTCGTCCTCGGACCGTATGAGGGCCGCCAGTGAAAGCACTCGTTCTCGGCGGGTCCGTCTTCGTCGGTCGTCGTCTGGTGGAGATGCTCGCCGCCCAGGGACACGAGGTCGTGGTCCTCAACCGCGGTCGGACGCCCACGACCATTCCCGATGGCGTTCGACTGGTGAAAGCCGATCGCACCGATACCGACTCGATGCGGGCCGCTCTCGTGGGCACCTCCTGGGATGCAGTGTTCGACGTCTCCGGATTCGTGATGGCTGCCGGTGGGAGCGACATCGAAGCCTTGATCGACATCGTCG
Organism: Ilumatobacteraceae bacterium; assembly: GCA_049444115.1. GTDB lineage: Bacteria > Actinomycetota > Acidimicrobiia > Acidimicrobiales > Ilumatobacteraceae > Casp-actino8. Next base: position 1,343 of record JBMTPW010000231.1, read on the forward strand.
ACGGACGGGTGGGCCACTACGTCTACGTGTCATCGATCATGGCCTATGACCAATCGCTCGTCGGTGTGGTTCCGTGGACCGAAGACCTGCCGAGCGACTCCGCGGGAGTGCGCACGTACGGTGGCTTCAAGGCGACGGCTGAGCGCGCCATGCTCGCCCGATTCGAACGCACCGGATTTCCGGTGACGATTTCCCGACCGGCGGCGATCTACGGACCCCACAACAACATCTACGACATGGAAACACCGATGTTCCTTCGCCTTCAGCGGGGATTGCCGATTCTCGTTCCGCACGAGGGGTTGGTGACCGGGTCCTACGGTCATGTGGACGATCTCTGTGCGACCTTGATCGCTTTCGTCGGTAACCGCGATGCACAGGGGCAGATCATCAACAGCACTGCCGAGGCCGTCACGACCCTCCACTACGTGGAGACATTGGCTCGGATCGTCGGTCGAGATCCGCACATCGTCTTCGTCCCGTCGGAGGTTCCGGATGGTTTCCCCCGAGGGGTCTACGGCCACCTTTTCTCCAAGGCTCATCACGCCGTTCTCTCCACGGAAAAGCTGCATCGAATCGTCGGTCCGGTGGCTCGAGTCGACTTCGCCACCGGTCACCGGATGACCTACGAGTGGTTCCTGGCCCAAGGTTGGTCGGATCTCTCCCAGCCTCTGGTCGACCCGGTGTGGTTCGCCTCGTGGGATTTCGCTGCCGAAGCCCGAGCGGCGGCAATGCTGGGCGCCACGTCATGAAACCCGACTTCGACAGTTCGGTGGTGCTCGCGAACACGGCACGCGTGCTGCGCTCCGAGATCCTGCCCGCCATCCACGATGAAGATGCCCGACCGGTGCTCATCCGAATCATCGCCGTCATCGAGGGTCATCTCGCTCAGATGGCGGCCGAGGATCCTGGTGGATCGGATGAGGCGACACGTCGCGCCGCGCTTGCGGCCCTCGACGGGGCCATGCTCATGGCCTTCGGAGGGCGCCTGCAGGACGACCAGCCGACCGATCGTGACGGCTCGACATGACTGCCCGACGTGATCATCGTCTTCTCGACTGGCTGGCGGAACAGCTGAGTTGGCCGTCGAATGAGGCCGCCGTCGAACGGATCGGAGAAGGGCATTCTCGAGAAATGCTCATCGTGCGTCCGGCTCGAGCCTCACCGGTGGTGGTGCGCCTCGAGCAGGATGGGGTCTTCGGGACCACCGGGGTCGAAGAGTGTCGCGTGATGGCGGGGTTGCGCGAGCGCAACGTGCCGACGGCCCGCGTCCTCGCCACCGATGGTGGAGCAACCCTCGGCCGCCCATTCTTCGTGATGGAATTCATCGAGGGCTCGTCGGGTCATTTTCCGATCGATGGCTTCGTGGAATCCTTGCACGCCCTCCACCGACTCGATGTTGACGATGAGGTGCGGTCTCTCTTCGACGAACAGCCGCTATCGGCGGCCGAAGCGACGCTCGGACAGATCGACCGATGGGACGCGCTGTACCGACATTCGACAACGGGACGGATCGAAGTGCTGGAGGCGGCCAGGCAATGGCTCGGGAGCAATGTGCCGAGCGATGGTCGACTCGCAGTCGTTCACGGCGACGCCGGGCCGGGCAACATCGTCCACGACGGACAGCGGGTGCTGGCCATCACCGACTGGGAATTCGCCCATCTCGGGGACCCCCGCGAGGACTGGTCCTTCTGCGTCGCCGTCCGAGGAGCCAGAACTCTCGGGCGTGAGACGTGGCTGGCCCTGATCGAGGACCGCACGGGGATGCGCTTCGACGACGAGTCATGGCGGTATTGGGAAGCCTTCAATCTCTTCAAGGGAGCCTGTGCGAATCTGACGTGCAGGTTGCTCTATGAGACCGGGCGCAACCCGGCCCCGAACATGGCCATCATCGGGACTGCGCTCCATCGCCTCTTCGCCCAGCGGCTCGCCGCGCTCATCCCTTGAACGCGCTCGTCGGATCGTGTGCGACAATGCGGCATGACATCTGGTGGTCCCATGGCACGTGACGCGAACATCGATCTGGCGACCCGTCTCTTCGCTGCCTGGAGCAGCGGGAACGTCGATGCACCGGGCGAATTCCTCCATCCCGATGCGGTGCTCTACGACATCGTCGGCGGGGAGCATCGCGGTTGGCCGAACATTCGCAAGTTCTTCGGTAGCGGTCTCGCAGTATGGCGAGATCTGGTCCTGGCTCCCGAGCGATTCTGGACGAGCGAGGACGGCGTGGCCCTGAACTGGGTCATGTCGGCCACCGTTCCCGACTCCATGGCGGTTGCCTTCGGCTCCCACAATGTCGGGAAGAAGTGG
>JBMTPW010000232.1:0-3610 GCA_049444115.1 Ilumatobacteraceae bacterium
ACCTTCAACCCTATCACACTCGGGACATCGGAGCTGCTTTTCTGCGTCCAACGTCATGTCGCTGCGATGCCATCGGGAGCCACAATAGTCGCACAGGTCCGTCCAGTTGCGGCTCGGTCCGTGGTAGTGCCTTCCGATGGTTCGCATGTTGCGCAAAAATGGGCGGGAGAATGAATTGCGAGGGAGTGAGGCCCGGTCCACTCCCCCGCCCACAACTACTACGCTGAAGCGGTCCCTACGACCAGACCGCGCTCGTTCGCGTTGTTCACCACGAAGTTGTCGAGCAACGACATGTCCACTCCGGTCCCGCTGAGGGTGATCGGAGCCACGGATCCGTCGGTCATCAGACGGCAAAGGTTCCGCTTGATTTCCCCGGTGGTCGCACTGTTTGCCGCGAAGGAGATGCAGGACGTGGAGTCCGACTTCCATTGCTGGAGGTCGTTGTCCAGAATCCTGATACTCCCCGAGGCTGTCGTCGTGTTCCGAATCACCCCAACCGAGGCGGACGACAGCGCCGTCTTGACCCGGTTGTTGTAGAAGCGGAACCCGTTCGCGCCGGTAAGCGTGATGCACGAGGTGGGAGCAGTCGCCTGCACCGTGCTCGTGATGTCGCAGTACGCGAACGTGACGTTGTCGGCGTTGACGTTGCAGAAGTCCGTACACTTGTTGCTGTTGTCAGCTCCAAGCTCGAACGAACACTGCGAGAACGTCGTTCCCTCTCCGGTGATGGTGAAGGGAGCGGCAACCACCAGGCCACCAGTACCGGTCCCGCCGCACTTGAAGCGAATGTTCTCGATGAAGACATTCGCCGCGTTCGGCGTGAGGGTGGCGGTGGCCGCGGTGAAGGTTACCGTCGGGCGACGGTTTCCGCTGCCGATGCCGACGATGGTGACGTCCGAGACGAACGTCCACGCCGCCGCTGTTGCCACGCTCTCCGTGTGACCGGGAAGCACGTGGATGTAGTCGCCGCGGCCAGCTTTGCACATGAGCAAGGCAGAGGCGATGGACGGGTAGAGCACGTCGGTTGCCCCGCCAGTGCTGAACTGGTTCGGGTAGTTGTCGTAGAAGGTGGGAGATGTTCCGTTCCCTCGAACCTTGAACACCAGCCCGCCGTTCGGGACGACTCGCACGCCGCCGATCTCGGCCCCAGGTGCAAGGGCGTCGACCGGCAGCATTGCGGAGAATCCGGGAATGACAGGTGAAGGCATGTGGTCCTCCTTAGACGTTCCCCTGGTACCAGGCGCGCCAGTTGGCCCAGCCGAGTCCCAAGCGGTACTTGACCTTGTAGTTGATGACGTCGCGATCGTTGTCGACCCAGGTGGACTTGTCGATCTTGCCCTTCTCTTCGCACATCAGACCCTCTTCGGCGTCGGTGATGGCGCCCCACTGAGTCTGAGACGATGCGTCGAGCCAGGGAATCGCAACCAGGTCCAGCTTGTATTCGCGGACGATGTTGATGTCGTTGAAGTTCGACCCGGTGACCTTCTCGGTCCCCAAGATCGTCTTCCACACGTCCTCCTGGATGAGAGGACACACCAGCTTCTTGGCCACCCGCGGGTCGAGCAGGCCGTTCGGACCCTTCATCTGTCCGAGGGCCGCACGCATGAGCATGAGTGCCTGGATGGACGGCGTCGCGTACACAGAGGCGATGTTGGACTGCGTCCCGCCGGCCGTCAGGACGTGCGAGGCATTCGCCAGGGTCAGCCCGTCGTACCCGCCAGTGACGGCGGTGTTCGTCGAGTTGATGATCAGGCCAGCGCAGTCGATGTCGCGGGTTTTCTTGGCCGAAGCCTGGAGGCGTTTGGCCGGCTTCAGAACGTCATCGACGAACTGGCAGTCGTCCAGGGCTTCCATCGTGATGATGACCTTCTTGGCGAAGGTCTTCGGGAAGATGCGAACCGTCTTTCCGAGAATGATCTTCTCGTCGACGGTGGTTGCCCCTTGCGGCTTCTCCACGAGGAACGTGGTCCCGGCGACTTCGAGGTGCTCGGAGTAGCCGTGCTTCATCTTGGAGCCTGTGACGATCTTGCCGTAGGCGTACTCCGTGACGTTCGTGCTCTCGGAGGTGATGCTGTCCAGGGTGGGTTTCAGCGTCTTGAAGAGTGGGTGCGAAGTAATCAGTGACATGGTGGTTGATTCCTTTCCTTAGACAGTCGTCACTTGCTCGTACACCTCGAACCAGCCCTTCCAATACGTCGACGTGGGGGAGTTCAAAGCTCCATCCCTGCCGTAGTTCGGAATTTCAACCAGCTTGAGCTGCGCCGAAGATGCGGCGAATGTGGCAACAAGGCCAGTGGTGTACCCACTCTGCCCGTTCGAGGTGCTTCCTGCGTTGGCGACGACGTCGATGCAGGAGTAGACATACGCCTGGGCGGCCGTCTGGCTTGCGGCGGCGTCGGGAATGTCGACCTCGAAGATTTGGTTGGCGACGGGGATCGCAAGGACCACCGAGGCGTTCGGGTTCATCAGGGAGACGGTGCCAGTGTAGGTCGTCGAGGCGGGCAAGAATGCCCCACTCCGAACCGCACCTTCACTGTCGATGTACCGCTCGACAGACACAAGGACGTGCGAGATGGCGTCCCCGGCCGCGGCGGCTTCACACGTACCGTCTGCGATTTGCTTGAGCGGGTCGCCCGCGAACAGCCCCGTGGCGTACGCACTGGCGACAACAAGTCGAACGATGGGCGGGGAGTCCTGGTTGGTGTTGGACTTGACCCAACGAAGACCGCCCCTCTGAGGTTGAATTGCCATGGTGATTCCTTTCCTTACTCTGCGTCAACGGGGACAGTTTCAATCTTCAGGTCGCTTACTTCCTTGCCCAGTCGCTCTTTTTCGAACTGGGTCATGAAGCTGTGCTTCTGCGCGAGGTGGGCGTCTTCGTCTTCCTTCGGTCGGCAGAGCAGAATCATGCCCTGCATGAACCAGCAGTTGTCCTTCTTGATCCCGCCGACAAGCCGCTCCGGACCATTCGCAGGGACTTCACTCCACCCGCCCCCGAGTAGAATTGGCGCCCCAGTGAACTGGCAGTGAGGGTTGGCGAGCCGGTAAGCAAGGCCGGGCTGCTTGTTCTGAATCGAACCGGCCATGAGGCCAGCATTCGACAACTTGACGACCGACGGGTCGACGCGCTTCGGTGCCTGTTTTTGAACTTGTTCCTGTGACATAGCGATTTTCACTCCACACTCGCTGATCGCTATGTCACCACTCTCGGCGCGAGCACCGCAGGGATGAAGCACGGTTTAGTTGTCTGAAACTGGCTGTGTCCCTGACGCTTAAAAGCCGGGAAGAAGCCTTCAGTGTCATTATCCTTACGAAATGAAGCGTGTCAAACAAAAAAAAGGCGACCCAATCGGATCGCCTTCGAAGAGATGGTTGGTCTACGCCAGGTCGGCCTCGGTCAGCCCGTTGTTCTTCATGTCCTTGACCCACTTCGCAATAGCTTGCTTCTCGGGAAGGTGCGGGTTCGCGGCCACGGCCATCTCCACGCTCCGGGCGCTGAGCTTGAATCCGCCGCCGCCCATCGCCGCGGGAGAAGACGAACCGCCTCCAAAACGGCTCCGCTGCGCCTGAGTAGGAGCCGGACCTCCCCTCAGCTTGAACTGCTTCGCCG
>JBMTPW010000233.1:0-3546 GCA_049444115.1 Ilumatobacteraceae bacterium
AGGAGGATTCGCCTTCTCCAATGACATGTGGGCCGAGAACATGTTGTGGGGTGCCACACTGCGCAGCCCCCATCCTTTCGCCCGCTTGGTATCCATCGATCTCTCGGAGGCCTGGAAGATCGACGGAGTCGAAGCCATCGTCACGGCGGACGACGTGCCGGGAAAGGCCACCTACGGATTGATCCTGTCGGATCAGCCGGTCTTCGCCGCCGTCGGCGATTTCGTGCGCTATGCCGGCGAACCAATCGCCGCCGTGGCCGCCGATCATCCCGAGACCTGCCGCCGCGCCTTGGCCGCCATCAGGGTCGTTTACGACGTCCAGACTCCGGTCACCGATGCCGAGGAATGCATCGCTGGTCGGGCACCCACGATCCATCCCGACGGCAACATCTTCCGGCATCAGCGCATCCTCTTCGGCGACACCTCGGTGACCGGTGACGTGCAGGTGGAAGGAACCTACGAAGTCGGCATGCAGGATCAGGCCTTTCTGGGGTTGGAATCGGCTCTGGCGGTGCCGGACTCCGGTGGGGGTGGCGTCGAACTCTACGTGGCCACCCAGTGGCTCCATGAGGATCGCCGACAGATCGCTGCCTGTCTCGGCATCCCCGAGGAGCGAGTGCGATTGGTGCTGGGTGGGGTCGGCGGAGCCTTCGGAGCCCGCGAGGACATCAGCCTGCAAGTGCACACCTGCCTCCTGGCTCTGGCGACCTCACGGCCCGTGCGTATCTCCTACGGGCGTGAGGAGAGTTTCTATGGTCACGTTCACCGTCATCCGGCGACGATCTGGATGCGTCACCACGCCGACAACGACGGCCGGATCGTGAAAATCGAATCGCGCATGGTGTTCGATGGCGGGGCCTACTGCAGCACCTCTCCAGCGGTGCTCATCAACGGCATCACCCACGCCCAAGGTCCGTACAAGTGTGACAATGCCGAAGTGGACGGCTGGGCCGTACGCACCAACAATCCACCCTGTGGTGCCATGCGCGGCTTCGGGGTGGTGCAGGCATGTTTCGCCCACGAGAGCCAAATGGACAAGCTGGCGGCCGCGGTCGGCAAGTCGCCGGTGGAGATCCGACTCTTGAATGCCATGGAATCCGGTGACCGTCTGATCACCGGCCAGGTCGTCGACAGTGTGGCCCCGGTCGCCGAGTGCATTCGGGCCACCGATGCACTCCCCTTGCCCGACGCATCACCCGACGACGTTCTGGCGCGACCTGGAGGGACCGGGTTGACCGCCGATCGCAGCCACATCAAGCGCGGCATCGGCTGGGGTGTGAGCATCAAGAACCTCATGTACTCCGAGGGTTTCGACGACTTCTCCACCGCTCGCTGTCGCCTCGAAGACGGAGTCGCATCGCTCAAGTTCGCCACCTCCGAGGTGGGGCAAGGCTTCACGATGCTCGCACAACAGATCGCTCGCAGCGTGCTCGGCGTCGACGACGTGGTACTCGAGACCATCGATACCGGCGTGGGTTCGGCAGGTTCCACCTCGGCGAGCCGTCAGACCTGGATGAGCGGCGGTGCCGTGCACAAGGCGTGCACTGCGGTGCTCGATGACCTCTTGGACCACGTGGCCGCGAAACAGGGCTGGCCGCGTGACTTCCTCGAGTTGGAGGACGTCGACATCGTCAATCGGTCCACCGGAGAGCGGGTGTCGGTACGCGACGCCTCGCTCGGTCAGCGGTTCGAGCGCACCGAGGAGTACCACCATCCGGTCACCGAAGATCTCGATGAGAACGGCCAGGGCAATTGCCATGTGGCTTTCGCATTCGTGGCCCATCGCGCCGTCGTCGACGTCGATCCGGAGCTCGGCCTCGTGAAAGTGGTGCAGATCGCCACTGCCCAAGACGTTGGTCGGGCTCTCAATCCGTTGTCGGTCCAGGGACAGATCGAAGGCGGGATCGCCCAGGGGTTGGGTCTTGCAGTGATGGAAGAAATCGTGGTCCAGGACGGCAAGGTCCGCAATCCCAGCTTCACCGATTATCTGCTCCCCACTTTCTTGGACATGCCCACGGTGGACATGGTGCTGGTGGAAGAGTTCGAACCCAAGTCGCCTCTCGGGGCCAAAGGCGTGGGTGAACCGCCCTGCATCTCGGTCACGCCGGCCATCGCCAACGCCATCCGACAGGCCGTGGGCCGAGAACTCCCCCGGGTTCCGGTGCGTCCCTACGACATCGCCCTCGGTTGAGTAGTTCAGCTCAGGCCCAGGCGTTCGAACACGTCATCGGGTGCTTCGATTTCTTCGAGAGCCACCCGAAGATGGTCGATCATCTCGAGTTCGAGCGCGGACGGCGTCGCTCCCACTGATCCTGCCAAGTTGCGTGTCTGGCCGGGGTCCTGATGTCTGTCGTAGAGGAGATGTTGGTCCACCAGGCCTCCATAGGCCCAGAACGGAAGCATGTCTCCGGCTCGGAACGGCTGGCGGATCACCGGAACCTCACTTCCAGGCATGACGTCCAACCAGGCGCGTGAATCGGGTCGAGGTAGGCGCAGGTCGGGTCGACCGTGGACAGGCATCGTGCTCCATCTGTTCGACCACATCGACAAGGGAAACGAGGACCCCACCGAACCGCGCGTATAGGTGTGCGACTCCGTGACCAGTTGTACCTCTCGACCCCAATATCCGGACAGCGCATTTCTTCGCACGATTCGAAGACGGTTCTCGATGAGAGGAACGAGCGACACTCCGTGAGTTCGATGCTCAGGGCGCACGGCGAAGACATCGCACAGGGTCGCATGCAGGTCGACCGTCGTGGTCAGAGCAGATACGCGCCGTGCCTCTTGGCCGGGCCAACGGATGAAGAGCGGAAGGTGTCCGAGCGGGTCGTGAATCGGATATCCCGGCTTCCCCCACACATCTCGCTCGCCGAGATAGTGCCCGTGATCCGTGCAGACGATGACCGCCGTTCGCGAGGCAGCGGGAGACTCGTCGATCGCTCGTAGCAGACGTCCGAACCAGTGGTCGATCATCGACAACTTTGCCGCATAGGCGGCGCGCAGGGACCTCTCCGATGCTTCGTCCAAGAGCCCCGACTGTCGACCACCGACCGCATAAGGGGGCCAGATCATCCAGGGGTCGTCACGGTGCTGGCGGTACTTCGATGCCCAGGGCTCTGGGGTGTCGAACGGCTCGTGTGGATCGAACTCGTCCACCAGAAGGAAGAAGCGATCGTGGGCCGCAGAGTTCCGCTCGACCCACTCGGCCGCAGTTTGCATCGTGCGCGGACCGGGAAAATCCGCTTCGTTGCGGAAGTAGGTGCGCGAGTCCTGGTAGGCGAAATGCCCGCGCCACGGCTCCTGCACCGGAAGAGCCGGTGTGCCCAGCCAACTCGGATCTGGTCGAGTACGCCACGGATCGCTCTCGTGTCCTCGCAGGTATTCCCAGGCCGAGAAGTCGACGTGATAGTTCTCCCCGCCGGTCTCGAAGAGGTGCGGATGGTCCGACACCAACATGGTGGTGACGCCCTGCGCCCGGAGCAGGCGTGTGATGGCGTCCTCCCAGATCTCGATCGATCCCCACGGACGCCACGGGAAGTCCATCGC
>JBMTPW010000234.1:0-3542 GCA_049444115.1 Ilumatobacteraceae bacterium
GGGGGGGCCCACGATGCCTCGGGCTTCTACGCGCGCTTCGCAACACCGGACATTTCCGACGACGAGACGCTTGCCGATCCCGAAGCGGTTGCGGCGGTGCGGGATCGCGTCTTCGTCGGTGATTCGCGTTCCATGTCACAGGTGCCCGACAACTCGGTGGCCCTGGTGGTGACGTCGCCACCGTACTTTGCCGGCAAGGCATACGAGACGGCTCTCGGGCAGGGTCACATTCCGGCCGACTACTTGGAGTACCTCTCCATGGTGACCGATGTGCTGAGGGAGTGCCGGCGTGTTCTGGAGCCCGGTGGCCGATTGGTGGTCAATGTCGCCAATCTCGGACGCAAACCCTTTCGGTCGCTCGCCGGTGACATCACTGCAATCCTTCAGGACGAGCTTCATTTGCTGTTGCGCGGTGAAATCGTGTGGTGGAAGCAACGCGGCTCGTCGGGAAGTTGTGCGTGGGGTTCGTTTCGTTCTTCGGCCAACCCGGTTCTGCGGGATACGACCGAACGCTTGATCGTGGCCAGCAAGGGCCGCTTCGATCGTGCGGTGAGCGTGAAGAAGCGGATGAAGGCGGGATTGCCGGCTCGCTCGACGATGTCGGTGGACGAATTCATGGAGGCCACCCTCGATGTCTGGGAGTTCCAGCCAGAAAGCGCCATCAGGGTGAATCATCCGGCACCGTTTCCGGTCGCGCTGGTGGAGAGATGCATCAAGTTGTACTCCTTCGAGGGCGACTTGATTCTCGATCCGTTCATGGGATCGGGCACCACCGCCGTTGCGGCGCGTCGGCTGGGACGGCATTTCGTGGGATTCGATGCCGATGCGGCGTACGTGGAACGGGCCCTCGCTCGAATCGAGCGCGAGGCCTCTGCAGCAAGCCCCACCGAGGAGCGCTCGCTACGTGATGTCGCCGAGGACGTATTGGTGCGGTCCGGCTTCGTCGATATCGAATGGCAGGTCCGTCCGGTACCGGGACTGGAGATCTCCGGTCGCGCCCGGCGAACCGGCGGAGAGTCGATCGTGTTCGACCTCGTCGGTGGACTGACCACTGGACGGGCGGGTCTCGCCAAAGGGGATCTGCTCTGGCGACCCCTTGGTCGGGCAGCGGTGATCGACGCAATGCAGCTCGGTGAACCGTTCGTGGTCTTCAGCGCCGGGTTACCAGAGCGGGCCAGTGGCGGGGCGGCTCTCGCCGTCGTGGTCGGTCCCGGCCGACCGATTGCCGCGGTGTTGGACATTCTCGATCCCGCCGATGCCGTGCGTCGCCTGTCGGCGATCACGACATGATTCGCAGTATCTGACTCGCCCTTGGGGACGAAAGTGACGCGTTATGGCACCATTTCGCGCCCAATGGGAAAGAACTGGTCAGAGGGAGTGGGCGGCGCGGCGGGCTTCGAGGACGGCTTCAAGAATGGTGCGCGGGGCCACGCAGTCGCCGATTGCCACGACCCTGCCACCGATACCGCCATCGATTGCGTCGGGTGAGCGATCAGCCCCCAACGGCTCGCTCGGCAATCTGAATCCGGCATCGATCACGGCGACTGCCTCGATGACGCGCTCCTGACCCGAGAATCGATCCTGAATCACCACCGCAACAGTGTCCGTCCCCGGCACGCGTTGTACGGCCCGCACCACACTGCGTCGCTCGATCGTGACGCCGCCCTGGGCCAGTCGCACATTGGCCGGGGCCAGATCTCCAGTGCGTGACAATTCGTTACCGGCGATGTTGTCCGGTGTGATGAGGACGGCGCGCGCCCCCAAGGTCTCGGCGATGGCCACACCGATCGGTCCACCGATCGGATCCAGGATCACCACCGGCCCAGCGCTCGGCAACGAGCGCGTTCCCCGATGGAGATCGGCCACATCGATGAGTTCTGCTCCTCCCTCGACGGGAAAGTCCGGTGTGCCAGGAACTGAGCCGGTGGCCTGGATCACTGCATCGAACGTGTCGACAGGAATGCATCGATCACGAGCGACTCCGCATTCGATGCCGACGCCGAGATGACCGAGTTCAGCCTTGAGCCACGCCACGAACGCTGCGCCCGGCCCGGCCACGCGGGCCACGCCGCCGACCTCATCGGCGGATTCCCACACCGTCACTCGGTGACCGCGGGTTGCCGCGACCCGCGCCGCTTCCAGGCCGGCGGGTCCCGCGCCCATCACGAGAACTCGTCGCGATGAGGAGGCAGGGCGGTACCAGTCGGGATCCCGTGTCTCATGACCCGACGTCGGCTCGGCCACACACGACACGATGGGATTCCGAGCGTCGCGTACCTGACAGGTCTGGTTGCAGCGGATGCAGGGTCGAATCCGCGAGGTGTCGCCCCGCCTCGTCTTCGCCACCAGATCCGGATCGGTGATCTGGGCTCTGGTCATCTCCACTGCATCGCACACCGGACCGGACTCCCGGGAAACCGCCCACGAAGCCTGATCGATATCGGTCACCGAACCCTGGAGGATGATTGCGACATCGGGTGCGTGGGTAGCGAGATTCGCCTTCATGGTGCGACACAATTCGACGTTGAATCCCGACGGAACGTGGAAGTCCGGTCGCGTCTGCTCCACCGAGAAGATTGAGCCGCGCACCACCACGACGTAGTGCAATCCGAGAGCCACCAACTCACGAGCGATCTCGGGGGCCATCTCCGGTGTGATCCCGGCCCAAGGTGCCAATTCGTCGCAGGACAGACGCAATCCGATGATCGATCCAGGAGCCACAGCATCGGCTGCGGCGCGAACCGCCATCACCACCTGACGGGCGAAATGGAGACGATCGGTGCCCCATTCGTCGCTGCGGTGATTCGTGAGCCCGGACAGGAATTGACGGATGAGGCTGTGTTGACCGGCATTGATCTCCACGCCATCACAGCCGGCGCGCAGGGCCGTGGTCGTTGCCGCCCCGAAACCGTCCACCACCGCGGCGATGTCCTCGGGTTCCATCCACTTGGGCACTTCGCGGGTGTTGACCTCGGGAACCCGCGCCGGGGCCCACAGCGGAGCCTGCGAATACGCCGAAGATCCTTGACCACCGGCATGATCGAGGGCCGCGATCACCAATGAACCGTGCGGGTGGCAGGCGGCCACGATGTCGCTCCAGCCCCGTTCACAGACCGAGGCCAGCGGGGCCCGCTCATAGGGCCAGTCACTTTCGTGCACACTGGCGCCTTCGGTGACGATGATCCCGCATCCACCTTGGGCGCGCCGTTCGTAATACGCCACGTGGCGTTCGGAGAACTCCCGCTCGTCGGTTCCGAGGTTCGTCACATGAGGTCCGAACATCACTCGGTTCGGGGCCAGATGACCACCGAGTCCGATTGGAGCGAGGACGAGCGGCGTTCCCGGACCAGTCATCGGTCCAGTATCGCCGATGTCGGCCGAACCGGAAACCCGGAGGAGTTCAGCGCGCCACGAGGGGTTTGCGTGTCAACGTGACCGGATGCGCCTGCCTCACCGGCTTCGAGTGATCCAGACCGGGTCGAGGTGTCGAGCTTCGATCGACCTCGGCCAGCGCCTCGTCGGCGGCTCCGCCCACACATTCG
>JBMTPW010000235.1:0-3535 GCA_049444115.1 Ilumatobacteraceae bacterium
CCGCATAGTTCATCGACACTGCTCCACCGTCCACTCGGTTGACCACCTTCAGCCCGCAGATGCGCTTGCCGATCGTCGTCCCCCACACGCCGATGGCCACGGTGTTGTAGACCAGGGCCACGCCCACGCCGACGACGGTGATCCAGAGAAGTTCATTGTCGGTCAGATTCTCCTCGAGTGGGGACAGACCCATGGCCAGGAGAAACACCAAGGTGGGGATGCCTACGACGATGGCATCGAGTACCTGAGCAAGAGCACGCATGCCAATTGCCCCGAGCACCACCGAACCGCGCTCTGAAGCCGACGGTGGATCGAATTCACTCATGAGGATCTCCTTCTATTCCGCGGCTTCGGCCAGGGCCTCGGCAAGTGCAGGGTGGACGAGCAAGCTCTCGACGATGTCGGACACCTTCAGATTCGCTGTGACGGCCAAGGCGATCACGCTGATCAATTCCGCGGCGTGGCGTCCGACGATCGAACCACCGAGCACGACGCCGGTGGCGGGATCGGAGATGATCTTCACGAATCCCCGGGAATCGTTGTTGATGAGCGCCTTCGGCGTGGCCGAGAACGGCACCTTGGTGACCCGGATCTTGCGACCCGAGGAAAAGGCTTCGGCTTCAGCCAGACCGACGTCGGCGATTTCCGGTTCGGTGAAGATGGCCGACGCGGCTTTGTCGTAGTCCAGATGACGGTGCTCACGGGTGTGCAAACCCATGACGTGTTCGGCCACCTTGCGGCCCTGCATGGAAGCCACCGACGACAGCGGAAGTTTGCCCGACACGTCGCCGGCGGCGTAGATGTGCTCGACATTGGTCACGCAATGGTGATTGATGGGGATGTAGCCCCCACCGTCCATGTGCACACCGGCGGCTGCGAGATTCAGGCCATCGCTATTGGGCACCGAACCGATGGCCAGAACGGCATGACTGGCCTTCACCTGACGCCCGTCGTCGCACCGCACCACCACTTCATCGCCGACACGTTCGATGGACTGGGCACGCGCTCCCTTGAGCAACGACACCCCGCGCCGCAAGAAGTCGTCCTCCAACACGGCGGCGACTTCCGGATCCTTGCCCGGCAGCACCTGTTGGCGGCTCACCACCAAGGTCACTTTCGACCCGAAGGATTCGAACATGTGCACGAACTCCACCCCGGTGACGCCGGATCCGATCACGCAGACACTCTCGGGAAACACCCGCGGCGGGTAGCAGTCGCGCGTGGTCAGGATCCGATCACCATCGGGAGTGACCCAATCCGGAATTCGCGGTCGCGATCCGGTGGCGATCAGGGCGGCGTCGAACTGGAACAATTCCGTGCTTCCGTCGGACGACTCGATTTCTGCCGCGTTCGCCGAGACGAAACGCGCCGAGCCGGCCACGATGCGCACCCCCTGGCTCCGAAGAAGGGTCGAGGTGTTCTCGGAGAGATGATCCTTGATATCGCTGATGCGATCGGTCAATACCTCCACGTCGACAGCGGGACGCACCTTCTCGAGACCCATCCCCTGCATCTTGCGACCGAAGGACATGGCCCCACCGGTGGCGATCATCGTCTTGGAGGGGATGCAATCCAGCAGATGGGCGGCCCCACCGACGATGTCCCGTTCGACCACCACCACCTCGGCGCCGAGACGGGCAGCAAAGGTGGCCGCGGTGTTCCCCGCTGGCCCCCCGCCGATGATCAAGAAGCGAACCGCCATGGGGCCAGGTTACCGGCGAGCGCTTTGGTCCAGATCGGATTGGAATGCAGGCGGTGTGGTGATGACGACCGGAAAAGAATGCGCACGGAAACCGATTCGCCAACTACGTTCTAAGGATTGTGAACGACGAGACCGCTGCATCCGAGGGCGCCACCGAACTCAGCGGAAGCGGTCTCCTCGCCGAGAGGAACCGTCGGCTCGGTCTTCTCGACGACCTCCGCGCCGCAGGCGTGAATCCGTATCCGTACCGATTCGATCGCTCGCACACATTGGCCGAGATCCGAACGGCCTGGGGCGCACTCGAGCCCGGCACGGAAACCGAGCAACGGGTTGCCGTCGCCGGCCGTCTGATGCTGAAGCGTGAGCAGGGCAAACTGATCTTCGGCACCCTGCGCGACCGCAGCGACGACATCCAGTTGTTCGTCTCCAAGGCGGTGATCGGCGACGACGGATTCGCCTCGGCCGGAACCTTCGATCTGGGTGATTGGGTCGGGGCAACGGGCACGGTGATGACCACCCGCAAGGGCGAGCTCTCGGTCAAGGTCGATCGACTCGAATTGCTGTCCAAGGCTGTACGACCTCTGCCCGACAAATGGCGAGGCCTCACCGACACCGACACCCGCTTCCGTCAGCGATACACCGACCTCATCGTGAACGAAGAAGCTCGTCGAGCCTTCAAGATTCGGCACGCGATCATCACCAGCTTCCGCCGCACTCTCGCCGACAAAGGATTCATCGAAGTGGAGACTCCGGTCCTCCATGTCGAAGCCGGTGGGGCCCACGCGCGACCCTTCATCACCCACCACAACGCCCTCGACATGCAGCTCTACCTGCGCATCGCGCTCGAACTGCACCTGAAACGACTCATCGTCGGCGGCATGGAACGGGTCTTCGAGATCGGCCGAGTGTTCCGCAACGAAGGGATCAGCACTCGTCACAATCCCGAGTTCACGATGATGGAGCTCTATCAAGCCTTCGCCGACTACGACGAAGTCATGGCCATCAGCGAAGAACTCATCGTCCGAGCCGCCCGCGATGCCATCGGCACCACGACGGTGGACGTCTTCGACACCGAGGGTCGGGCCCATCGAGTGGATCTCGCCGAGCCGTGGCGTCGAGCCAGCATGATCGAACTCATCGCCGAAGCCACCGGGACCGAGGTGCATCCGTCTCAGCCCGTGAGTGCCTTGCGATCTCTGGCCGATGCCCACGCAGTGCGCTGGGATCCCCGCTGGGGTAGTGGAAAGCTCATCGAGGAGATCTTCGAAGCCACGGCCGAATCGTCATTGATCCGCCCCACCTTCGTGACTGGTCATCCAGTGGAGATCTCCCCACTCGCTCGGGTGGATCGGCGGGATCCCCACCTGACCGAGAGATTCGAACTCTTCGTGGGTGCGCGTGAATTGGCCAATGGCTACAGCGAGCTCAACGACCCGGTCGAACAGCGTTTGCGCTTCGAAGAGGAGCAGGCCGCAAAGGAAGCCGGCGACGCCGAGCGCGGCTCGGTCGACGAGGACTACCTGCGGGCCCTCGAATTCGGTCTGCCCCCGACCGCCGGCCTCGGGATCGGTATGGATCGGGTCGCCATGCTGCTGGCTGGGGTGACCTCGATCAAAGAAGTCATCTTGTTCCCGACCTTGCGGCCGGAGATCTTCTAGTCACTACTCGTCTCGAAGGAGGACAGACATGCCGATCGCCTGGGGACATGCCTTGGTGACTCGTCTGCAGGACGGATCGAGCGCGGATGGAACCGTCCTCGATGCCTGGTTCCACCAACTCGGATGGGGAGAGAAGTCACCGGTGGATGACGGAGGCGTCCCTGATCAGGAGCAC
>JBMTPW010000236.1:0-3533 GCA_049444115.1 Ilumatobacteraceae bacterium
GTTTCCGAGTGGAAGATCTGCCCGTTCTGGCCGACTGCTATCGAGCTCAGCGTCGCTGGCACGAGGTCGACGAGATTTGGACCGAACTGAAACAGCATTCGCCCGCACAAGAAGTACTGAGCGAGGGACGCATCGTGTATGCCGGCTCCTTGGCCGATCGGGGAGATGTTTTCGGAGCGATCGCAGTCATGATGCGCACCAGTGCGGCTCCTCGCCGCATACGCGAACATCATCTCCGACAGTGGTACGTGCTGGCGGATCTCTACGATCGTGCCGGGAATGTGCAGAAGGCCCGTGAGTTCTTCCGCCGCGTATTCGCGATCGACCCTGATTTCGCCGACGTTTCGGAGCGGTTGGCGCAACTCTGACCGGAAACTTCAGCAGGTTCCCGGACCAGGACTACATTGAGGGCAGGAAAACGTATTTTGGGTCGACATTGTCGTCCCCACCGTCGATCGGCCTGGAGCACGAGCGGGAAGATCGTCCGGAGGGATCGAACAATTGACGCAGGAGGAGTCTGATGGGCGGGATCAACCAGGATCAGCGGCAGCGCATGCAAACGGGCCGAGGATTCATCGCGGCGTTGGACCAGAGCGGCGGAAGTACTCCCAAGGCACTCAAGTTGTACGGTGTCGCCGAGTCGGCGTACTCGAGCGAAACCGAGATGTTCGATCTCATCCACAGTATGCGCTCGAGAATGGTCATGAGTCCGGCTTTCAGTGGGGATCGTGTACTGGGTGCCATCCTGTTCGAAGGAACCATGGATCGCTCGATCGGCGGTCGGGACAGCGCGACATACCTGTGGGAAGAAAAGAAGGTCATTCCCTTCTTGAAGGTGGACAAGGGTCTCGCCGATGAAGCCGATGGGGCTCAGATGATGAAATCGATGCCCGATCTGGACGCGCTCTTGGTCCGCGCCAAGGGCAAGGGCATCTTTGGCACCAAGATGCGATCGGTGATCAAACATGCCGACGCCACCGGTGTGGAGGCGGTCGTCGATCAGCAATTCGCCATCGGACGGCGGATTCTCGACCATGACCTCGTTCCGATCATCGAGCCGGAGATCGACATCAACAGTCCCACCAAGGGTGCAGCAGAAGAAATGCTCCGGAGTTCAATCTTGGATCACCTTGATGGCCAGTCGCCCGAGCGCCCGGTGATGTTGAAACTCACCCTTCCCGACATCGACGGCTTCTACCAACCACTGGTGGACCATCCGCACGTGCTTCGGGTGGTGGCACTGTCCGGCGGCTACAGCCGGGACGAAGCCAATGCCCGGCTGAGCCGGAACCCAGGGGTGATCGCCAGTTTTTCGAGAGCTCTCACCGAGGGGCTGTCAGCTCAACAGTCCGAGGCGGAATTCGACGCCGCTCTCGATGCCGCGATCGAAAGCATCTTCCGCGCCTCGATCACCTGAGGAGAACGCTGTTTCCCATCGGCCGGAGCACTGGCCCGGTGAGCAACTTGGGGGTGAAGAACGTCGATTTCGGGGGCATCAACAGCCCCTCGCGGGCGGTGCGCTGGATCTCGTGCACCGTGACCGGTCGGATCAGGATGCCGGCTGCGGCCCCTCCGTGTCGCAGAACTTGGAGGACGTTCTCCACACCGTGCTGATACGTGACCGAGTGGTCGAGAGATGCCAAGGCGTGTTCGAGCCGGGCCCCATCGAGATCTCTCTGATCGGCGAACATCTCCGGTCGAGGGATGAGGAGCGTTCCCGTCCCATCAGGACGCACGAGAACCAGACAACCGAGGTCGTCCATGATGCGGGTCGTGTTCTCGTCGACGGGTACGTGGTCGCCAACGACGAAGAATTGGGCCAGTCGGGTGATCAACATGCCCGCATCGACGTCGTGATACAGCCGATGGATGGCGGCCACACTGAGCTGACTTTCGACGAGCTCCTGCACGAAGGTCATCGTGCATTCGGCTCGACCCGACGTACCGGTATCTGTCCGGCGTTGTTCGTCCCGGAAGGTGCGACTGATGGCGTAGCGATGATGACCGTCGGCGATGACCACATCGGCCCCGGCGACGCAGCGGGAGACGACTTGAACCCGCTGCGGGTCATCGATCCGTTCGAACGTGTGGGTCACGCCGTCGGTTTCGACGGCACCCAGTTCCTGACCGGGTTCGGAGAGGACCTCGGTCAGACCCGCAGCGAGCGACAGGCCCCACACCGGCGAGAGATTGGTCAAAGTGGACCGGGTGAGGTCGAGACGATCGGTCTTGGCTTTGGGAGTGGTTCGCTCGTGCGGGAGCACTCCTCCAGCACCCTCGTCGACCACTTCCAGACTTCCGATCACTCCAGTGGTGGTTCGGGGGCGACCAGATGGATCGAGGAAGCTCATGCGGTAGATGGTGAACGAGGGTTCGGGATCGAGGGCCAGAACCCCGGACTCGATCCATTCCCGCAATATCCGGGCGGAGCGCTCGTAACGTTTCGGACCGTCCGATTCGAGGGGGACGTCGACGTGCACGATGTTGTGCGGATGTCGGTTGGCCAGTTCGGCTCGGTCCCCTTCGGAGAGCACGTCATAGGGGGGTGCGGTGACCTGGGTGAGGGGATCGGATCGGTACCGGAGCGCGGCGAATGGTTCGAATCTGGGCACTCTTATAGGTTGTCACTTCATGAGGCAGATCCTCGGGATCGGTGTCGCCGAAAACGCCGCCAACGCGTTCCTCCGTCGAAAGTCGAAGCCGTGACCGCGGTAGTTCTGTGCGATCTGGACGGCGTCATCTGGTTGGCGCATCAACCGATCGAGGGTTCCGTGGAGGCAGTAGCCCGGCTGCGCGCTTCGGGTCGTCGGGTTCTTTTCGTGACCAACAACTCATCGGCAACCGAGGACCAACAATTGCAGGCTCTGGCCGACATCGGAATTCGAGCCGAGGGAGACCTGGTGAGTTCGGCCCATGCCTGTGGAGCCCTGATTCCCCCCGGCTCACGAGTTCTGGTGGCAGGTGGGCCCGGACTCGAGGAGGCCGTCCAGCGCCGGGGGGCGGTGGTCCTGGACCCGGTGGAGGCCGACCGAGACGAGGAACAGGTTCAAGTCGTGGTGGTCGGCTTCCATCGCCATTTCGATTTCGAGGGTCTCCGGCGGGCGTCGCGAGCGGTACGCGCCGGCGCCACCTTTCTGGCCTCAAATGATGACGCCACCTACCCGACTCCGAGCGGTGAGATTCCCGGCGGGGGAAGCATCCTGGCCGCCATCGAAACTGCCGCTGGGCGACGCGCCGTGATCGCCGGCAAGCCGCACCGACCCATGGCGACGGCGATCGTCGAAACTCTTGGCGGCGTCGACATGGACCAGGTGATCATGGTGGGCGATCGGCCATCGACTGACGGCCGTATGGCCGAAGTTCTCGGATGTCGTTATGCCTTGGTGCGGTCAGGAGTGACCCAGCCTTCATGGACGAAGGAGTCCCACCCTGGTTTCTTCGGCGAGTGCCCGGTTCACCTGGATCGTGCTGATATCTCCGCTGTGGCCGATGCCGTGATCGGTGCCTCGGGCTGAGCGCCGCCGAAGTTTCGA
>JBMTPW010000237.1:0-3527 GCA_049444115.1 Ilumatobacteraceae bacterium
CTCGATCGTGTCGAGCAATTCGATCGGATCGAACTTGCGTCCGGCGAGAGTGATGATGCAACCAGCCACCATCAGATTGCTCAAGGCGTTGAAGAGACCGGTGCCGTGCATGAGAGGTGCCGCGGGCAGGTTGCGCGGGCCGGGTTTCCGGGTTCTCTCACCGAGGGCCACGACGTCGGGAGTCGGGGGCAGACGTTTCTTGTTGGTCCCGTCCAAGGTGAGGAACAAGTCCTCCTGGCGCCACATGACTCCCTTGGGCATACCGGTGGTCCCGCCGGTGTAGAGCAGCAAGAGATCATCACCACTGCGTCCCCACGGACCAGTGGTATCTCCGCTCCCGTCGTCCATCGTCGTGGCGATCGATTCGTAGTCGATGGCCCAGGACGGGCACGGCGCAGTGCCATCGTCCACGAAGAGCCAGGTATGGACGCGGGGGACGCGGTGTCTGATCCGCTCGACGGTCTCGACGAAGGCACCATGGAAGACCACGGACACCGCATCGGCATTGTCCCAGAGGTAGACGAGTTCGTCGTCGGTGTAGCGGTAGTTCGTGTTGACCGGTGCCAGACCCACTTTGAAGGCAGCGACGATGCTCTCCAGATATTGCGGGCAGTTGTAGAGATACTGGGCCACCTTGTCCTGATGGGCGACACCACGTTGCAGCAAGGTGCGGGCCACGGCGTTCGCCCGTGCGTTGAACGCCGCCCAGGTATGAATGGTGTCCCGGTGCTCTTGGGCCGGGGCATCGGGTAGGTGGGTGGCGATGAGTTCGAAGGCCGAGGCAAAATTCCAGCCGGTCGACGGCGCGCCGAAGGGAATGGAGTTCGACATCGACTCGATGGTAGGGCACGGCGTCCGCACCGGGAGAAGTACCGGCGATCGGACCCCTGGCGATGACGGGATCGATCGAGTCGGCGGGCGACGCCTGCAATAGCGTGATCCCATGGACTTCCAGGTACCCGGTCAGGACGATCCGCGTCGACACGAAATTCGTGAGTGGTTGGCTGCTCATGCGAATCCTTCGGGACGTGAATTGGCCGAAGCGGGGCTCGTGGCTCCTCACTGGCCGCGACCCTACGGTCTCGACGCCGATCCGATTCATCAATTGATCATCGACGACGAGTTGAACCGGGCCGGAGTCCGTCGTCCGGCCAACCCCATCGGCATCGGATGGGCCGGGCCGACCATCATCTACGCCGGAACTCAGGAGCAAAAGGACACCTACCTCACAAGACTTCTTTCCGGAGAGGACTTCTGGTGTCAGTTGTTCAGCGAGCCGGGGAGTGGCAGCGATCTGGCCAACCTGGGAACCCGAGCCGTGCGCGACGGCGACGAGTACGTGGTGAACGGACAGAAGATCTGGACCAGCGGGGCCCAGTTCGCGCGCTATGGGATTCTGATCGCCCGTACCGATCCGGAAGCTCCCAAGCACAAAGGGATCTCGTACTTCATCTGTCCGATGGACACTCCCGGTATCGAGATCCGACCGATCAAGGAAATGACCGGAGGGAGCACGTTCAACGAAGTGTTCTTCACCGATGTTCGCCTGCCAGCCGCCAATTTGGTCGGAGAGGAGAATGGCGGTTGGCGCTTGGCCAAGGTGACCCTGGGCAACGAACGCGTCTCGCTCTCCACGGGCGGCGTGCTCTGGGGGAGTGGTCCGACCGCTCTCGAAATGCTCGATGCCGTCCGGGCCCACGGACCGGTGACCGATCCGGTGATGAGACAACGACTGTCACGGATCTACATCGAGCACGTCCTCTTGGACCTGATCCGCATGAGGACCCTGACGGCACGACTGCGCAACGAACAGCCGGGACCAGAGGCCAGTATCCGCAAGATTCTGGCCGATGAACACGGACAGAACGTGATGGAGGTGGCCCGCGACCTGATCGGTCCAGCAGCGATGGTGGTACCTCGAGTGGCCGATGACGGTCATGGCGGTCACACAGGCCTTGGTGGGGGAGGCGGTGTCGGTTTGCGCCCGCTCGACCATCCGGGATGGCTCCATGGCTATCTCTTCGCTCGGTCGCTCACGATCGGTGGGGGGACGGGCGAGGTTCAACGCAACATCGTTGCGGAACGGGTGCTGGGACTTCCCCATGACGTGGACGTGCTGACCGGCATGAGTTGGTCGCAGACTCAGCGCATCTGAGAGATTCGGAACGAGCACGGATTCACCATGGGCCACGTGGTTGAACCCACGACTACATTGCGGACATGACAACCATTGCTCGACCAGTCGTCGATCTCCTGGATCCCCAGTTGTACCGGACCAATCCTCACGAAGTCTGGACCTGGATGCGGGCCAATGAACCGATCTACCGCGACGAGCGCAATGGTCTGTGGGCCATCACTCGTCATGCCGACATCCAAGACGTGGAACGCCGGTCATCAGTCTTCGTCTCCAGTCTCGGGTACCGCGCCAACTGGGCGGCCGAGGAGATCAACATGATCGCCCAGGACGATCCCCGCCACCGTCAACAGCGCATGTTGGTGCAACCGCAACTGACTCACAAGGCCGTCGATGCACGTCAGCCCGATCTCGAGAGGTTGGCACGTGAATTGATCGATGCGTTGATCGGATCGACAGATGCTCAAGGCATCGAGGGTGTCGAGATGGTGGAGGCACTGGCCGGTCAGATGCCGGCCCGAACGACTTGCCGACTGCTGGGCTTTCCCGAAGATCTCTGGCCGCAGGTCAAGCAGTGGAGTGAGCGGCTCATGCGTACCGACATGATCCACCGTGACGGACAGCAATTCGCCGAGTTCATCGACGCCAATATGCAATTCGCCACCATGATCGGAATGTTGGCCCCCGAGAAACTGGAGGCCGCGGCTGCGGGCTGTCCGATGAACGATTTCTTGACCACCTGGCTGACCGCCGAGATCGACGGTGCCAAACTCTCGCCGGAGGCCGTGGTGCACGAGACAGGTCTGTTCATCGCTGGCGGGGCCGAGACCACGCGAACCGCCATCAGTCACGGTCTCCGGGCGTTCGTCGATCATCCGGATCAGTGGGAAGCCATGGCTGCCGACCCTTCGCTGGTACCTGGTGCGGTGGAAGAGGTCTTGCGGTGGGTCACACCCTTGAACAACTTCTTCCGGCGGGCCGTCGCCGACACCGAAGTCGCCGGGCAGGCGATTGCACGGGGCGATCGGGTGATCATGATCTATCCCTCGGCCAATCGGGACGAAACGGTTTTCGAGGACCCGTTCAGCTTCGACATCCGCCGCTCTCCCAACCCGCATCTCGCCTTCGGTTTCGGCACACACCTCTGCGTGGGCAACAACTTCGCCCGGGCTTCGCTGGCCACCGTTTTCGGGCAGTTGTCCCAGCGACTCACCGATCTACGGGTCGTGGAAGAGCCCGATGTGGAACCGAATATTTTCGCTCGGGCCGTTCGCTCCTTCCGTTTGGGATTCAGGGTCAGGCCCTGAGGACTGCCGATCCTTGGCGAAACGTTAACCCTGGAAAGGAGTTCGGGGTAAACGTCCTTCAGTGAGAATGAAGGTGTGCTGACGCA
>JBMTPW010000238.1:0-3527 GCA_049444115.1 Ilumatobacteraceae bacterium
GTAGACCTCCCAGAGTCGCTCCTGACTCACTCTCGTGTAGACCTGGGTGGTCGAAATGGATGAATGACCAAGCATCTCTTGAACGATGCGCAGGTCGGCCCAATGATCCAACATGTGCGTGGCACAGGAATGGCGCAGGACGTGAGGCGACAATTGCATCCGCAATCCTGCCCGTTGGCCGTGTCGGGTGACGATCGCCCACGCAGCCTGGCGACCGAGGCGACGTCCGCGACGATCGAGAAAGATCGCCTCGGCATCGTGTCGCGAGGACCACTGCGGCGGCACGAAATGCGTTCGACCCTGTTCCAACCAGATGTGCATCGTTTCACGGGCCAATCGACCCATCGGAACCAGACGTTCCTTCGAACCCTTTCCGTAGAGCCGGACCATCCCCAGATCGAGATCGATGTCTCCCATGGACAGTCCGCAGGCCTCCGAGATTCGGGCGCCCGTGGCGTAGAGCAGTTCCAGCAGGGCACGATCTCGACGATCGATGGGCTCGATACCGGACGGCGACTGCAAGAGGCGGTCCACCTGATCCTCGGTGAGGGCCTTGGGCAGACCAGCGGGAACCTTGACACCTTCGAAATCCGCCGTCGGATCGTCGGTGCGGCGACCTTCCTCCACGAGGAAACGATGCATGGTTCGTACGGCGGTCATCGTGCGCGCCACCGAAGATGGGGCTGCTCCGAGGTGTCGACGTTCGTTGGCGAAGGCATCGACGTCGACGGCCGAAGCATCGGCGACTGTCCGACCCCGACGAGCCAGGACCGCCACATACGTGTGGAGATCGCGACGGTATGCCGCCAAAGTGTTCGCAGAGCGACCCTTTTCCGCCAGCAGCCAGGCCAGGAATTCCTCGGCCTCCTCGGGGAGTTCGGCTCTCATGAAGTGACCCTCGGATCGCTCATTCGGCGGAGATGGCGCTCGGCGAGCAACAGTCCGATGGTGGCCTTGGCATCACGAATATCACCTCGAACCACCATGTCGAGCGCTTCGGCGAGGGACACGACGAGCACCTCCATGTGATCTTCTTCCGGTCCATGCGTGCGCCGTTCGACTGGCGCGAGATCCACGGCGAGATAGACGTGCAGGATCGCGTCGGTCATCCCGGGCGAGGGAAGGAACTGGTGGAGTTCCACGAGAGCACCCGGGGAGTAGCCGGACTCTTCGATCAGCTCACGTCTGGCCGTCTCGTCGGGGGCTTCCCCCGCAACGTCACGCATTCCAGCGGGAATCTCGAGGATCGCCGCATCGAAAGCTGCCCGATACTGACGAAGCAGAACCACCTGCGGATCATCCGACTGATGGTCCAGAACAGGAACCACAGCCACCGCTCCTGGAGAGCGGACGATGTCTCGGGTGAAGGGGCGACCTTCCGGATCCACGAAGGAACCGCTCACGACGTTCCAGATGTAACCCCGGTGAATCATCTCGTCACCGAGGTGCCGAAACGATCCCCTATGGTCGGGCGGCATGGTCAGGCGGCATGGTCAAGCGGCATGGTCAGGCGGCCGTGGATGCGTCAGCCGAATCCTGGGACCGTTCAGCCATCCGATGCTCGCTGCGGTAGAGCAACGAAGCCCGCAACAGACCATCGAAGAGCGGATGCGGCCGATCAGGGCGACTCTTGAATTCGGGATGGGCTTGCGTCCCAACCCAGAAGGGGTGATCGGCCAACTCGATGAACTCCACCAGCCGCTTGTCGGGTGAGGTGCCCGAGCAGATGAACCCGGCAGATTCGAAACGGGATCGGAAGTTGCTGTTGAACTCGTAGCGGTGGCGATGCCGTTCACTGACCACCGATTCCCCGTAGATGCTCGCCACCCTCGACCCTGGTTGCAATACCGCGTAATAGGCACCGAGCCGCATCGTGCCGCCCTTGTTCGCCACATCGCGTTGGTCGCTCATGATGTCGATCACCGGGAACGGCGTCGAGGGTTCGAATTCGGTGGAGTGGGCCTCGTTCATCCCCAGGACATGACGGGCGAATTCGATGGTCATGACCTGCATTCCCAGACACAATCCGAGGCAAGGGAGACCGTTTTCCCGCGCGTAGGCTGCCGCCGCGATCTTGCCCTCCACCCCGCGAATTCCAAAGCCGCCCGGAATCACCATCCCATCGAGATCGGAGAGTCGACCGGCGGCCAGGAGTCCTTCCACTTCTTCGGCCTGGATCCAGTCGATTTCCACCCGCGCACCCTGATGGAACCCGGCGTGCTTGATGCTTTCCACGACCGAGAGATAGGCGTCGTGGAGTTCGATGTACTTGCCGATGAGGCCGATCCGAACCGGGCGGGTGGCATTGTCCACCATCTCCACCACCTTGACCCAGGAGCTGAGGTCCGGTTTGGCGTCGAGTCGAAGCACTTCGCAGACGACGTTGTCCAAACCTTCGTCGTGAAGAACCAGGGGCAACTCGTAGATATTGCGGACGTCGGCGGCATTCACCACAGCGCGCTCGTCGACGTCGCACAGATTGGAAATCTTTCGCTTCAAACTGGGGCTCAAGGACTCCTCGCTGCGACAAACGATCACATCGGGTCGAATACCGCGACTGCGTAGTTCGGTGACCGAATGCTGGGTCGGTTTGGTCTTCTGTTCGCCGGAGGGCCCGATGAAGGGAACCAGGGTCACATGGATGTAACAGACGTTGTCGCGACCGGCCTCCTTTCGGTACTGGCGGATGGCCTCCAGAAACGGCAGGATTTCGATGTCACCGACCGTCCCGCCCACTTCGGTGATCACCACATCGACGTCCTCGGTGGTCATCTTGCGGATCCGACGTTTGATTTCGTCGGTGATGTGCGGAATGACTTGGACCGTCTTGCCCAGATAGTCCCCGCGACGCTCCGCTGCCAGAACCGCCTGATAGATGGAGCCGGTAGTGGCATTCGAATTGCGGGTCAGGTTCTCGTCGATGAAGCGTTCGTAGTGACCGAGATCGAGATCGGTCTCGCCGCCGTCATCGGTGACGAACACTTCGCCGTGCTCGAATGGATTCATCGTTCCCGGGTCGACGTTGATGTACGGATCCAGTTTCTGCATCGTCACTCGCAGACCGCGCAGCTTGAGCAGACGTCCCAACGACGAAGCCGTCAGTCCCTTTCCGAGGGAGCTGGCAACACCTCCGGTCACGAAGATGTGCTTCGTCATGGCTTCCTCCCGTTTCGATCACTCACAACGGGAGATCACCTTACCCGTCCCGATCGGACGGTCGGATGATCACCGGGGCGATCCGTGGACCTCGGACGGTCCTCAGTGAGACCCTGATCGCCGCCAACCCTCCAGGAGCTCGCGACCGTGCTGACGGGCGGCGGCTGAATTGGGATGGCCGGAGAGCATGCGGGCCACCTCGTCGGTTCTTTCGTCGCCGGTCACTTCCCGGGCGGACGCGGTGGTCACGGCCGAGGTCCCCGAACCCCGCCACGTTTCGCGTCCTGTTAGCAAACCGGCCGCCACAACCGTCGACCGAACGTGGACGCCGGTTCGAACCCCGCCCGTGCACGACTCGATGCCGGCGGGCG
>JBMTPW010000239.1:0-3493 GCA_049444115.1 Ilumatobacteraceae bacterium
CCACTGGCGTGTAGATCTCGATGCGGTAATGAAACTCGAAGAGGCGTTCGGCCCGGCGACGGTTCCAGACCACCGGATCGAACATCGACAAGAGCGCCCGACTCTCGATGCTTCGTGGTTGCGGCGCGTCGGCGTGCAGGTACGCCACCTCTCGCCAACCCTGGACGGAAACCGGATGGAGGCGATCGTCCTCGACCAGCTCATCGATCCGTTCCTTGATGTCGGTGAGGGGGAGTCGGTAATAGTCGGCGAGGTCGTAGGCGGTGGCCACACCGAGAGAACGTGCCGCCAGGTCCATCAGTTCTCGCTGTGCGTCGACCACATCCAGGGATGGGGCCTTCAGATGCTGGGGCGGAATCACCCGCTCGGGAAGATCGTAGAGACGAGCGAAATCCGTGGCGCGACGCGTAGCGGTGAGTCGACCGGTCATGAAGAGCAACTCGAGGGCGAGTTTGGCGTCGTCCCAGTCCCACCACGGTCCCTTCTTGCCCACTCGTTCGCGCAGATCGCCGGCCGTCGTCGGACCATTGTCGGCGACGTGACCGTAGATGCGATCCACGAAGCCGCGGCGTCGGCGCAGAGCCTGTTCGGCTCGCCGCCAACCACCCTTGAGCTCGCCTTCCATTTTCCAGCGCCACAAACGATGGCGATCGGTGGGAATGTGCGCGGCCTCGTGCCCCCAGTATTCGAACAACTCACCGTCCGCAGTTGCTCGCGGAATGGCATCACGGCGATGCGAACCAAGACGCGCGAAGAGCGGAAGCTCTTGGCTGCGGACGAGGACGTTCACCGAATCGATCTGGATGAGACCCATCCGATCGATGACCCGCCGCACATGGCGACGATCGACGCGGCCGTGCGGACGGGGAAAGGCGAACCCTTGTGCCGCCAGGGCGATGCGACGCGCCTCGTCGAGGCTGAGGGACGCACGCATCGGCGATGACGCCATCGATGACGACGTGGGTCAGTCGGCGACTGAAATGGTGACCGAATTGATCGTGACGTCGGACTTCGGTCGATCTCCGGCTCCGCACGGAACGCTCTGCATGGCCTCCACCACATCGAGTCCCTTCACGACTTTGCCGAAGAGCGAGTAGGCCGGTGGCAGTCGCACACCGTCCGAGCCGCTGATCAAGAAGAACTGCGAGCCGTTGGTGTTCGGTCCGGCATTGGCCATGGCGAGCGAACCGATCTCGTACTGGCCGGCCTTGGGAAGTTCGTCCTCGAAGCGATATCCCGGACCACCGGTACCGGTACCGGTCGGATCGCCGCCCTGGCACACGAAACCCTTGATGATGCGATGGAAGATCACACCGTCGTAGTAGTGGTTCAACGCCAGGAACACGAAGTTGTTCACGGTCTGTGGAGCCTTCACGGGATCGAGGGCGATCACCAGTGTCCCCATGGACGTCTCCATCGTCGCCGTGTAGCGCTTGGCCGGATCGATACCCATCTCAGGAACATCGGAGAAGGTCTGACATTTGGGAGCGGAACCGTCGAACGGGGGGAAGGGCGTGGGCATGAGTGGAAAGGCTATCGGTGACTACTGTGAACCCATGAACCCCGAAATGCCCCCGGATCTCGATGCAATCGAGCGTGATTTGGCCGACGTCGAAGAAGCACTGGCCCGACTCGACACCGGTGCATATTGGACCGACGAAGTCACCGGAGAACGGATTCCCGATGCTGTCCTGGCACGCAATCCACTGGCGCGGAGGAAGAACGGATGAGTGACATCGAAGAACGGACGGTGCACGTCAACGGAGTCGATCTGCAGGTGACCTCGGCCGGTGATCCGACGGGTCCATGCGTCATCCTCAGTCACGGATTCCCTGAATCGTCGTATTCATGGCGTCACCAGATTCCGGTCCTGGCCGCTGCCGGCTACCACGTCCTGGCTCCTGATCAGCGAGGGTACGCCTTTTCCTCGGCCCCGCGGGACGTCGCCGCCTACGGAATCGGAAATCTCACCGGCGATCTGGTGGCCTTGCTCGATGCCTACGGACACGACGATGCCATCTTCGTGGGCCACGACTGGGGAGCGATGGTGGTCTGGGAAGCAGCGCGGCTGCATCCGACGCGTGTTCGGGCCGTCGTCGGAGTGAGTGTTCCCTTCACCGCTTGGCCGGCGCGACCCACCGACATCATGAAGGCGATGTGGACCGACCGGTTCTTCTACATCCTGTATTTCCAGCAAGTGGGTCCGGCAGAACGCGAATTGGAGGCCGACGTGCGCCGCACCATGCACACCATTCTCTGGGGTGCATCGGGTGAGATGTACAAGGGAATGCCCACCGAATTCCCACCCATGGAGGGCACCGGCTTCCTCGACATGTTCAAGGACGTGCCGGCCGCGTTGCCCCGATGGCTCACCCAGGCCGATCTCGATCACTACGTCCGGCAATTCGAGAACAGCGGCTTCTTCGGTCCCGTCAGTTGGTACCGCAATCTCGATGCCAACTACGAGGTGCTGAAGGAACTGCCCGCCAGCCTGGTGACGATGCCGGCGTACTTCATCGGAGGCGAGAAAGATGGTGTGATCGCCGGTCGACCCGAGTACGTGGACGGTATGAATGGCCTGCTGCCCAATTACCGCGGCAAGACCATGATTCCCGGCGCCGGACACTGGACCCAGCAAGAAGCCCCCGAAGAGTTCAACGCTGCCCTTCTCGGCTTCCTCGCCACTCTCTGACAATCGCCGTCAGAGCCGCCGGTGAATACGGCCGGCTCCACACGAGCGCTGGGTCCACTCCTGCCGGAGGCCAATTGCGGTCCTCGGTGTAGGCGCGCCATTCGAAGGGATTGCTGTAGTACGCAGCGGCGTCGACCTGAGCCATCGCCGAGGACCGTCCACTCTTTCGCCAGCGCCACAGTCCCACCACGGCACCACTCGCCAGCCAGGCTCCATAGAACACGGGATACAACGGGCCCCAGCGACGCGCTTGCCAGATGTGCACATCTTCGTGATCGGTCACCAACCGTTGGCGACGCGGAGTCACTCGACCCTGTCGGTCGGCGGCACCACTCACGACATACCCCACGCTGAGCGCAAAACCCGGACGCACGGCCAGACCGCGTTCGAACACCACTCGGTTCTGTCGCGTCGTCAAAGAATGTTCGATGGGGGAACCGAGCACCTGATTCGCCGCGGCAACCACGACACCGGCTCCTGTGGTGGTCAGGGCCCAGGTGTGATCCAGAACGAAGGCCAGGCGCCCACGTGCCGTTCGCCAGTCGTACGCACGCAGACGGCCAGCGAACAATCCCGACACCGCACCGATGGTTGCACCCCATCGCCACCAGTGTTGCCGACGAAAGGCCACTGCGAGGGTTGTAGCGGCGAGAAGGGACGCCGCCAACGACGTGCTCGCAGTCTCGGCATCGAGTCGCCGTACGTTCGTCACAAAAGGCCCTTGTGTCCGAGCGCCAGAACATCCATGAGTGCTGCCACACCGAGATGAACGGCGATACCACCCACGATGCTCTTTGTGCG
>JBMTPW010000240.1:0-3460 GCA_049444115.1 Ilumatobacteraceae bacterium
GCCACCACGATGACCGATCGCGACTCCATCAGGTTTTCGAGGGCGCGTTCCACCGCGGCTTCGGTGCCCGGATCGAGATTGGAGGTCGCTTCGTCCAACACCAGGACCGCCGGATCCACCAACGCGGCGCGGGCCAGCGCCACCAATTGTCGTTCACCGGCCGAGAGTCGCGACCCACGCTCGCGCACTTCGGTATCGATCCCCTGTTCGAACGCGGCGAAGCGGTCATAGGCGCCGATCGTGCGCAGAGCCTGTTCCACGTCGGCGTCACTGGCCTCCGGGCGGGCGATCCGTACGTTGTCACGAATCGATCCACTGAAACAGAAACCTTCTTGAGGGACCACCACGATGCGGCGTCGCAATTCGGCATGCGCGGCCAGACGCACGTCCACGCCACCGAAGGACACCGTGCCCTCGCTCGGGTCGTAGAGCCGCGCCATCAACTTGGCCAAAGTCGACTTCCCGGCGCCCGTCGGTCCGACGAGCGCCAAACGCTCGCCATCGGCCACTGTCAGCGACACGTGTTCGAGAGCCGGCGTCTCACTTCCGGAGTAGGAAAAGGTCACGTCGTCCACTACAAGTGCGCCGCGAGTCGGCAGCGCGGTGGGGTGTTCGACCTCGTCGACGTCGGGAGTGGAGTCGATGATGCCGAAGAGTTTGTGGAGCGCGGCAGTCGAGGATTGCACCGTGTTGTAGAGCTGGCTCAACTGCTGAACGGGATCGAAGAGATTGGCCAGGAGAAGAACGAAGGCCGTGACCACTCCAAGGGTCACCGATCCTCGGTGCACCAACCACCCTCCGATCCCGATCACGAGACCGGTCGCCGCGATCCCGGCGAACTCGACCAGACCGAAATACCAGGTGCTGATGCGCACGCTGTCCATGTGGGAGTCGAAGAGAGCCCGATTGGTGCGACGGAACCGTTCGGTGCGAGCGGCCTCCTGGCCGTAGGCCTGGATGACGCGAACTCCGGTGATGCCCTCTTGCAGGGTCGAAAGATTCGCCCCCACCTTGTCCCGCACGTCCAGGTAGGCCTTGTTGGACAGACGCTGGAACCGAACCGAGGCGATGAAGAGGAGCGGCAGCACCAACAGCGTCACGAGGGCCAGTTCCCAGGAGAGGAACAGCAACAGCACGATGGCCAGGTTCAGCAAGAGGAACGCCGAGATGAATTGCAGCAGGCCGAACTGGATCAGTTCACTCATCGATTCCACGTCAGCGGTCATCCGCGAGACCAGTACACCGGCCTTTTCTCGGTCGAAATACGACATGGACTGCCGCTGCAGTTTGCCGAATACCGTGATCCGGAGGTCGCGTAGGAATCCCTCTCCGGCTCGATTCAGGGTTACGAACTGCAATAGCCCGACCACATATCCGATCACCGTGACCACCAGATAGAGCACCACCATGGCGTTCAAGGTGCCGGTGTCGCCATCGGTGATCCCGTGGTCGATGGCGTAGCGCACGATCGTCGGACCGGCCAGTGTCACGAGCGTGCTCACCACGATGTAGCCGAGGGCCAACACGAAGAGAGGCCTTTGGGCGCGAGCCATGGCGAAGGCCCGCCGCAGCACTCGTCCGGTCTCCACCCGATCGAGACGATCCTCATCGCTGATCGCGCCAATCGTCCACATCAGCGCACCACCTCGTCATGGCGCGCTTCGAGAGCCGCCAGCACCGTGCGGTATCGCTCATTGGTGGCCAAGAGATCCTCATGGGTGCCGATCGCCGCCGCCCTCCCGTCGTCCAAGAGCACCACCAT
This sequence comes from Ilumatobacteraceae bacterium, assembly GCA_049444115.1. GTDB lineage: Bacteria > Actinomycetota > Acidimicrobiia > Acidimicrobiales > Ilumatobacteraceae > Casp-actino8. The sequence continues at coordinate 1,763 of JBMTPW010000240.1, forward strand.
GTCGGCCAGTGCGATGGTGCCGGGTCGATGAGCGATGACGATGGTCGTCCGGCCAGCCATGACCGTGGCCATGGCCTCGCGGATCTCGTGTTCCTTGTTGGGATCCACGGCAGACGTGGCATCGTCGAGTACCAATACCCGCGGGTCACTCACGATGGCACGAGCGATGGCGATTCGCTGGCGCTGACCACCAGAGAGCGAGTAGCCCCGCTCACCGAGAACCGTCTGGTATCCCGCGGGAAGATCCATGATGAAGTCGTGCGCACCGGCCAAGCGGGCCGCTCGTTCGATGACATCAGGTGAGGCATCGGGTTTGGCAAAGGCGATGTTCTCGGCCACGGAGTCGTTGAAGAGGAACGTGTCCTCGAAGACGATGCCGATCGCCGACCGCAGGTCCTGGACCGCCAACTGACGAATGTCGACACCATCGAGAGTGATCGAACCGGCGTCAACGTCGTGGAAGCGGGTGAGCAACCGCACGAGTGTGGTCTTGCCCGAACCTGTGGCACCCACGATCGCCACCGCTTGGCCGGGAGCAATGGTCAGTGTGAAGTCGTGCAAGATCGGCTCGGCATCGTCGCTGGCGGTGTCGTAGCCGAAGATGACGTGATGAAATCCGACAGCGCCCACGGCGGTGGTGTCGGTGGCCGGCGGCAACGCCATCGGCTGAGGAGGATCGGCAACGGCGATCCGGGTTCCCAGCACCTCGTTGACACGCATCAGCGCCACCGACGCGCGCTGGGCCAAGGCCACTGTCATGGCCAGGTTCCGCAACGGCCAGATGAGCATCACGATATACGCGTTGAATTTGACGAGATCTCCCACGGTCATGGACCCATCGATCACCCGGTGGCCACCCATGCCGAGAACAGCGATCAAACCCAACGAGGGCAGAAGATCGAGAGCCGGAAGGAAACGACTGCGGATGCGAGCCGCATCGAGTGACACCGACAAGATGTCGTCGGCTTCGACGTGCAGCTTTTCGGCTTGCACCCGTTCGGCGCCGAACCCCTTGATCACTCGCACACCGGAGACCGTTTCCTCCACCACCGTGGCCAATTCGGCCTGTTCCTGCTGCACGGCCAGAACCGCTGGATGAATCTGACGCGAGAACCGACTGGCCAAGATGTTGACGAGGGGCAGTGGTGCAAGCGCCACGAGAGCCAGAACCGGTTGCGAGACCAGCAACAGGATCACCACGGCGATGATCATGGCCAGATTCGACAGCGTGATCGGAATCATCACCACGAAGGCCTGCAATTGCTGCATGTCCGAGGACGCCCGGCTCATCAATTGCCCGGTCTGATGAGCGTCGTGGTAGCCGATATGCAAGCGGATCAGATGCTCGAAGAGCCGTTCGCGTAAGCGGGTCTCGGTCCAGCGACTCTCCCGAAAGGCGATCCAGCGGCGAAAGGCGGTGAAGAATCCGGCGATGACCCCGGCCGCCACCACCAGCCCACCCCAGAACACCAGAGATCCGTTGCCTTCGATGCCGCGGTCGATGCCCAATTTGGTGAGCTGCGGCACCGACACCTTGCCCGCGGCCCACAAGAGACCGACACCCACTCCGGCCACCAATCCAGCGCGCTGTTCCATGAGCATGGCCCAGAGAAGACGCCAACCGGGTCTGGTGGTCGCCCGGGTGTCAGTCACGCTCCAAAACTACCCCTGACCTGCGGAACGACCCAGATCATCGGG
>JBMTPW010000241.1:0-3440 GCA_049444115.1 Ilumatobacteraceae bacterium
AGGTGGCATAGGTGGAGAACTTGAAGCCGCGCCGCCAGTCGAACTTGTCGACGGCATGCTCGAGACCGAGGTTGCCCTCCTGGATGAGATCCAGAAGGTCCATGCCCTGGGGAAGGGGATAGCGACGGGCGATGGAGACGACCAGGCGGAGGTTGGCGCGGATGAAACGATCCTTGGCGCGAGCGGCAGCGGCGATGTCCTTGTTGATGGCCACACCGCGTTCACCAGCAGCCTTGCGGGCGGCAGCCTCACGGCCCTTCTCGATGGCCCGCGAGAGCACACGCTCGTCTTCGGCGGTCAGAAGCGGAACCTTGCCGATGTCGTTCAGATAGATGCCGATGGAATCGTTCATGATGGATGTCTCAACTGTTCTGGTGGAAGTTCCATTCCGCAGTGCTCTGTGCCGCTGGCCACAAATCGCCTGTCGAGTGGTGGCCGGTCAGCCGGAGGCTGGGAAATATGAGTGCGAGTTCTGAAGGTCTTGGCACCGATCGGGGGCCTGGGGGGTCCCGTAGTGGAGCCAATAAGTTATCAGTTGGTCTGGGGTTTGTCTCATCGAAATGAGGGGGCACCCAGAGATTGTCGAATGGAGTTGTGTGCTGGCCCGTCTGTCTTCGGCCCGCCGGGGCCGGATCTTGAGCGATTCCCGAAAGTTGGTGGTCGAAATCGCCGACGAAGCCACTTTTGAGCAGGCCCATAGACTGTCGGGGTGAGCAGAGCGGCGGAAATCGACCTCGCGGGACCCGGGGAGGGACGTCGGATCGGGCTGTTCGGGGGCACCTTCGACCCTCCGCATGTGGGACACCTGGTGACGGCGGTGAACGTTCGCCACGCACTGGACCTGGATCTGGTGATGCTCATGGTGGCCAATGTGCCCTGGCAGAAAGAGGGAACGCGGGTCATCACCCCGGCGGAGGATCGTCTTGCCATGGTGGAGGCCGCAGTACATGGGGTTCCGGGCCTCGTGGCGGGACGGTGGGAAATCGACCGGGGTGGACCGAGTTACACGGCCGACACCCTCGAAGGTCTTTCCCAGATGTGGCCCAAAGCCGAGTTCTTCACCATCATCGGTGACGATGCGGCTGCCGGACTGCATACCTGGGAGCGGATCGATGCCGTGTGCGCTCTCAGTCGAATCGTGGTCGTGGACCGACCTGGTCATCATGCGTCGGTTCCGCCAGGGGCACTGGACCTCGAGAGTCGGTGCCTTCATGTGGAAGTGCCCCACCTGGAGGTTTCGAGTACCGATCTGCGGGCGCGCTTCGTGGATGGCCGCCCCCTCGACTACCTGGTCACCGAACCCGTACTGACGGTCATCCGCGACCGCCTCCTCTACCGCGAACCGGCAGGGAGTCGTCGATGAGCGCGAACACGGCGCCGCGATCGCTCTGGGAACGGCGTCGGCGCAATACGTGGGTGGCTTTCGGAGCGGGATTGGTGGTCATGCTCTTGTTGCCGGTGACCTCGGTGGTGGCCTGGCGGGCCGTTCGGGATTCGAAGGCCGCTCGGGAAGTGGTGGCTCTGCCGCTGCGTACCATCCCGACCACTCCGACGGCGCTGTTCGCCGTCGTGGACGAAAGCAATCGTTTGAGCGCCGTGAGTGTGCTCGCGCTCGATACCGATGGAGCCGGTGGCGGGGTGATGGTGATTCCGGTTCAGGTGGCCGTTCCAGGAACTCCGGAAGGAGAACCGAAGCCGCTGTCGCAGGTCTTTGCCGAGGAAGGTGCCGAGGGTTTGCAGCGGACCGTTCAGAACATGACGAACAGTCAGTTGGACTTGGTGTCGGTGACCGGAGTCGACGACACGGGAGCGTTGATCGCTCGAGCCGGAACGGTCAAAGTGGATTTCCTCGACAACGTCACCGATTCCGAACAGGAGGTGACCAGTCTGATCGCAGAAAAGGGACCCAACAGCTTTTCGCCGATCGAAGCCGCCGAAGTACTGGCCGCTTTGAACATCGAACTCGAAGATCAACGCCGAACACCAGCGATTCGTTCCATTTGGGACGGGATCGCCGTTGCGGTGGGGACCGGAAAATTGGGTGCCACGCCGGCCGCCATGATTCCCGACGTCGGCGCGCAGGTGCCACCCGACATGATGTCGTTCATGTCGGCGATGTTCTCGGGGCCGATGACAGTGTGGCAACTGACCGCCCGGCCGATGGACGATTTCGACACCAATCCCGAGGGCCTCGATGTCTATGAATACGACTCGGGAGAAGCGGTCATGGTGATGGCCAGCATGGCGCCGAGTTCCATGGTCGGCGTCTTTCCGACGTTGAACGTGCATCTGGACAGTCCGTATGCCGATATCGAGGTGTCGCGCCAAGGGGCGTTGCGCCTTCTCTACATGGCGACGAACGTGATGCTGATGCGACAGGTCACCGACCCGCCGCCGCCGGTGACCATCATCCGGTACTCCGACGAAATGGACAAGTCCATTGCCGAATCGCTGTCACTGATGCTGGGTGAACTGGTCTTCGAGCGAGCCGTGGAGGGAATCGAGGGAATCGATATTCAAATCGTGCTCGGTGATTCGTTCCTGGAATTCTTGAAGTCCGGCGCTGCACCCGATCCGAATATCGATCCGCAGGACCTGCTGTCCTCCTCCACCACGACTGCGGCGTCATCACCGTCCTCCACCAGTAGCGTCGCCCCGTGAACTCGCCCCAAGAAGCGGCTCCAACCGGTACGGACGAGGCGTTGACCGTGGCCACGGTTGCTGCTCGAGCGGCCGATGCCAAGCAGGGCACGAACACGATCGTCGTCCCGGTGGGAGACATTCTCGGGATCGCCGAATACTTCGTGATCACCGGTGCATCGAACCGCAGACTGGTGCGGGCCGTGGCCGAAGAGATCGAAGAGAAGGTGCGCGATGTTTGCGGACGTGGTCCCGGTCGCACCGAGGGCCATCGGGAACAGCAGTGGGTGTTGTTGGATTACGGCGACGTCGTGGTGCACGTCTTCCTCGACGAAGTGCGTCAGTTCTACGAGATCGAGCGGCTCTACAAAGACGTTCCACGCATCGAATGGCGCGACTGACCTGTCCCGAGTGCGGTTCGTGGTTGGTCGAGATCGCTGAAGCCACGTGGTTGATCCTCGACAAGGGTGCGTGCGCAGTGGAATCGGATCTGTCCACGTCCGAAGAAGTGTGGGCCGATTTCGATCTGGTGGAGAAACGCGCCGACGAGTGGCGCGAACGTGGTGTGTACGACCCCCTGCCGCCACCACCGGATCCGCCACGGCCGTCGGTGACGCTGATTTGTGACTGTGGCCGACGAACGCGTTTCGATCGGCCGGCTCGCTGAAACTCGGACCGGCGCCCGTGTTTCCCCTGATCAGGTTTGGCCCGACCAGGGCCGGTTGGTATCGTCTCGGTGTCCCGCTTCGGGGCTGTAGCTCAGTTGGCAGAGCGCTTCCATGGCATGGAAGAGGTCAGGG
>JBMTPW010000242.1:0-3432 GCA_049444115.1 Ilumatobacteraceae bacterium
ATGTGATCTTCGCTCTGCTTCCTTCGGACCCGGCCGCTCTGACCTGCGGGAAGAACTGCAAACCCGATCTGATCGAGGCCAACCGAGTACGACTGGGCTACGACAAGCCCATTGTCGAGCAGTACTGGAACTTCGCCAAGGGCATCTTCGTCGGACGCGAATACGGAGCCGGTGCTGCTGCATTCGAGTGCCCGGCCCCATCACTCGGATATTCCTTCGGCCAGAAGAAGTGCGTGACCGAACTCATCGCCGACACGTTCCCGGTCACCGCCTTCCTGGCCATCGGTGCCTTCATTCTCTGGATGATCATCGGCATCGGATCCGGTTCCATCGCTGCTCTCAAGCGCGGGAAATGGCAAGACCGTCTGGCCACCGGTTTCAGTGCCGTCGGTGTCAGTCTGCCGACGTTCTACATCGGTCTCCTGGTGCTGTTCACCTTCGTCATCTGGTTGCGTATCGTCCCCTTTCCGGCGTACGAATCCCCCTTCGAGAATCCCAAGAACTTCTTCACCTCGATGATCCTGCCGTGGTCGACGTTGGCGGTTCTTTCGGCTGCTGCCTACACGCGACTCACCCGCAACGGCATGTTGGAGGCCATGAACGAGGACTTCGTGCGACTCGGGGTGGCCAAGGGTCTGGGCAACCGAGTCATCCTGCGCCGGTACGTCCTACGGTCGGCACTGGTGCCCATCGTGACTCTTGCGGGTCTCGACTTCGCAGCGCTGCTCGGCGGAGCGATCATCACCGAGAGCGTCTTTTCTCTCCCAGGCATGGGACGCATGACCATTCGCGCCGTCATCGATTCGGACCTGCCGATTCTCGTCGGCACCACGATGGTGTCGGCCCTCTTCATCGTTCTGGCCAATGTGGTGGTGGACATCATGTACGGGATTCTCGATCCTCGGGTTCGAGCCAAATGAACTCCGCGGAAAGATCTTCGGTCGCGTCATCCGACGACGTGGTGCTTGCGGTCCGCAATCTGACGGTCTCTTTCGACACTCCCGACGGTGTGGTGCGGGCCGTGAACGACGTCTCCTTCGACGTCCGTGCCGGACAGACACTGGGCATCGTCGGCGAAAGCGGCTCGGGAAAGTCGGTCACCGCGGGCTCCATCATGCGCCTGAACAATTCGGCCACCGCGACCACCACCGGACAGGTGCTGGTGGGCGGGATCGATGTGCTGTCGGCGTCGGATGCCGAGGTTCGTCGCATCAGAGGGCAAGAGGTGGCGATGGTCTTCCAAGACCCTCTCTCCGCCTTGAACCCGTACTACACGGTGGGAGACCAGATCGCCGAGGCCTATCGCGCCCACCATCCCGGTGCAGGAAAAGCCGAAGTGCGCAACATCGTTCTCGACATGTTGCAGCGCGTGGGTATTCCCAATCCCTCCAAGCGCATCGACGAGTACCCCCACCAATTCTCCGGAGGAATGCGCCAGCGCATCGTGGTGGCCATCGCCTTGGTCAACTCACCGCGGGTTCTGATCGCCGATGAGCCGACCACCGCCCTCGACGTCACCGTTCAGGCACAGATCCTGGAACTCATGAAAGAGCTCCAGGAAGCCACGGGAATGGCCATCATTCTGATCACCCACGACCTGGGAGTGATCGCCGAGACTGCGCAGGAGGTCATGGTCATGTACGGAGGTCGGGTCGTGGAGCGCGCCAGCGTGGAGTCGCTCTTTGCACTCCCGACTCATCCGTATTCGTGGGGATTGCTCGGTGCGGTTCTCAGTATCGAGGACGTGCATTCCGAGGCACTGCACACGATTCCGGGTACTCCTCCGTCGTTGATCAACATTCCATCCGGTTGTTCGTTCCACCCGCGTTGTGAATACGCCGCGTCGGTCGGGGGGGCGTGCACCGTGACGGTGCCGGCACTGCAAGTCGTCTCCGGAACACGATCCCTCTCTGCCTGTCACCTGTCCGATGAACGAAAGCGCGAGCTCGGTTCGTCCATTGGACTCGGCAGTCGAGCCGAGAGTGGTGTGGGATGAGCGACGACATCGTCCTCGAGGGGCGGGATCTGGTCAAGTATTTTCCGGCTGGCTCGACGCGGTGGCTGAATCGGCCCACCGGAACCGTGCAGGCCGTGGACGGTGTTTCTTTCGCCTTGCGTCGCGGTACGACGCTCGGCATCGTGGGGGAGTCCGGTTGTGGCAAATCGACTCTGGCCCGGGTCATCACCCGTTTGCTGGATCCGTCATCGGGGTCGCTGTTCCTCGATGGCCGCGATGTCACCCGACTGGCCGGTAAGGAGTTGCGCGAGTTCCGGCGGCGGGTGCAGATCATCTTCCAGGACCCGTATTCGTCGTTGAATCCGCGTCACAGCGTGGGTCAGATCATTGCGCTTCCGATGCGTGTTCAAGGTGTCGAACTTCCGGGTGGCGAGAAGCCTCGGGTGCAGGAACTGATGGAGATGGTCGGATTGAACCCCGAGCATTACAACCGTTATCCCCACGAGTTCTCCGGTGGACAGCGACAGCGCATCGGCATCGCCCGCGCGCTTTCTCTGAATCCCGAAGTGATCGTGGCCGACGAACCGGTGTCGGCCTTGGACGTCTCGATCCAGGCCCAGATTCTCAACCTGATGCAGCGGCTCCAACGGGAACTGGGTCTGTCGTACGTGTTCATCGCCCACGATCTGTCGGTGGTACGTCGCATCTCCGACGACGTCGGGGTCATGTATCTCGGCAAGGTCGTGGAGTCCGGGCCGGCCGAAGAGCTCTACGCCTCGCCCCGACATCCGTATACGAAGACCCTGTTGTCGGCCGTGCCGATTGCCGATCCAGTGCGGGCCCGTGGTCATCAGCGCATCATCCTGGAGGGCGAGGTCCCGTCACCGATCGACCCGCCATCGGGTTGCCGATTCCGAACTCGTTGCTGGAAGGCCGCGGATCGTTGCGCCGCCGAAGAACCTCGACTGCTGGGAGCCTCGGGAGGTGCGCCTGAGGCCGGACGTTTGGTGGCCTGTCACTTTCCAGAACTGGCCGGGACAATTGGCGGGGTGAACGTCGCTCGCCAGTGATTTCAGATAGTGTTGTCATGCACATCTGGCGGGTCATGGGCACTTGTGAAATAAATATCCATGTTTCCGGCCGGGGAACGTTTGTCCTGCTCCCGTCGGTGACTACCGTTGGCGCCCCTTCGCACTGAGGGATGCCAATGGACGAGAAGGGCAGTGGAGGTAAGGCTGTGAAACGGGCTTTGGGTTGTGCCCTCGTGGGACTGATCGTGCTGGGGGGCTGTTCGTCCATGGGGGGATCCTCCGGTGACTACGACTTCGACTGTCCGGACAACGGTTTGGTGCAGGTGACCCTGCTGAATCTCTCCAACGGGTCGCGCGACGAACTGATCACCGGGGAGCGACTCGACGCCGTTCAGGTGGATGTCGAACGCTCCTTCGACTGCGACGCCGAGTACACCCTGGCGG
>JBMTPW010000243.1:0-3409 GCA_049444115.1 Ilumatobacteraceae bacterium
GGCCTCATAGCCGGCATCATGGGCTTCGACGCCTTGGTCATCGCCGACAACCGGCTCATGTTGCCGAGCGGCATCCTCACGATTGCCGCGGTGATCTGGTGGCTCATCGCCGCGAATCGCTTGGTTCGAGTTGTCGTGCCTTCGGTGATCGTCCTCTGGGCCGTGACAGCAGTCCGTCCGTGGCAAGCCACTGACATGTTCAGCGATCAGCGCGACGACTCGGCTCTCGTTCGGACGGTTTCCGCCCTGGCGACGGCGACCACCGATCCCGTGGCCGTCGTGATCACCAATGATGCCGACCGGGTGCACTGGGAGACTGGGCTTCCGGCCGCCTACGCACCGATGCCGGTGAAGCCTCTGACCGGAGAGATCGTGGACGATGTCCCTCTCTACCGCAATCTGCCCTGCGCTCTCGGCCGAGCCGGTGGCGCAGTCGTCATCAGCAACCAAGCCACATTTTCGGCTGTGAACCGCGACCTTCTCGACGCCGAAGTCGCGCGGGGCAGGCTCACGTCGACCAACGACGGGGGAACAACCGTTTATCGGCCCACTGCATCGGCCTGCGCGCCAACCGCCGATTGACCTCGACGCGCTCGCAGGTATGACTCCACCAACGCCGCCGCCCCCACCATTGCCAGTGGATCGGTCATCGTCCGGAATCGCGCCTGCTCGCCGAGTTCGGCCACTGCTCCGACCAGGATGGTGAAGGCCACGGTCGATCCGATGACGAAGAACGTGAGAGCGCGCCGATCCACCTGGTCTCGGGTTGGATCGCGATCGGGCGATGCAACATCGGACGATGGATCTCCTCGTCGGAACAACCGCCGCGCCTGGAACGCACCGGTCACCAGTACCAATCCGTACACGGGAAGCAACATCAACCCGAAGTCGACGGGGGCTTCCAACTGACCGAAGATCGGCGTTCCCCATCCACTCGTGGACAAGACGCCGGAATAATCGATCCTGAGCACGGAATAGACCCGATCGAGGCCACGCATCACGATCGATGGACTCTCCTCCGGTGTGATGGCCACGGCCATGGTGGTACGCAGCGACCACATCCGCCCCTCCAACCAAACGCCGGGGTGTTCCTTGATCACCGCCCAAGCATCACGGCCGGCCTGATCGAAGACCGGGAGAAAGCATTCGTAATTGAAATTGGGACTCCAAGGATCGGTTTTGCGCATCGGTTCGAGCACCGATCGGTGACGATGCTCGGGTTCGCAGGATTCGACAACAGGCGCGTAGAGGCTGTACTTGCCGAAGGGCCCGATCATGGCCACGTCGGAGACCTCGCCACGCTCGTACATCTCTTGAAGTTCGTCGAGGTCCAACACCGGAATCACGGCTCGCTGCAGGTTCATCCCGAACCAGCTCGAGAGCGTGGCCCGGCCGTAGAGGATCTCGTTCTTCCCCATCCAGGCTCCGATGGTGATCACCGGAATCAAGATGGCGCCGATGACGAGCCGTCGATCGATCCGCCGCCGGTGGACCCAGAGCACCGTCGCAAGAACCGCCGCCGCCCACAACGGGTGATACAGACTGCGAGTCATGGCGATCACGGTCACCAGAGCAGAAACCATCAGAACCTGTCTGCGGACGGCCTGGCTCCCGTGATCCCTGCCGGCGACGACCGCCGCCAACACCACCAACAGCGCCGCCACGGCCAACTCGTACGTCGGTTCGAAGGCGCCTTTCAGGACTTCGGGATGCAACGACGCCACCACGCCGACGATCGTCGCAGTGCGCTTTCTCGCCCCGAGTCGCTGCGCCAATTCGGCACTGGCGATCGCCACGATCAATCCGAAGACAGCCATGACGATCTGCAAGGTCGCGGCATCACTCACCGGTGACAACCAGGCCGATATTCCGAGCGTGGCGTTCCACAACGGTGGCTGGACGTGCAGGTACCAGAGACTTCGCCAAGGATCCTGGGAGAGGACGTCCCACGGGACCAACTGCCAGCCGTAATCGAGGTACCGCGTGTCGAAGCGCTGACCGGTCGTGCACACGGTGGCGTAGACCACCAGCCAGGTCGCAGCGGACCCGATCCAGGCCGGAAGAGAGCGCAGACGGACGGACATCGAACCCACCGTCACGGGATCCGCCCTGCGAGCACGGCCCTGATGACCTTGTCGATCCACGTCACGAGCTCCGGTGCAGCGCTCAAATCGATGTGCGCTCCATCCGGACGCATCTTCGATTCGAATTGTCCACCGGGATGGGCGCGCACGGCGGCGGCGAAGTCGGCGAAGACGACACGGTCGTCCTCAGCAGCAAAGGAGGCGATCAACGCGTTGTACCTCCGAGTGCGTTCGGGGTCGGCTTCGGCAAACGGAGGCGTCCCGGTCTCCCCAGCGACGTACGGAGGATCGATATCCGGGGAAGAGAACCAAATGACGGGAGTTCCTGGAACATGGATGAGGTCGATGAATTCGGAGAAGGCTTGCCGTAGCCAGCGGTCGTATCCGGTTTGGCCGATGTGACTCCAGGTGTCCGAGCCGGGCAGTTGACGATCGGACAGGTCGGCGGTGCCTCCGACGACGATGGTGAGATTCGGACGAAACTTGTCGGCGATCGGCCGGAGGGCCGCGCGCCACTGGGTGCATCCGGGACGTGACTCCTGTTCGACGCCGAGGTATTCGATCCGGGTGTTCTCACCGATTCCACAGCCCACCCCCGGACTCGGTTGGATCCCCACACCATTGGCCGCCGCCCAGTCGTCGAGACCCGACGCCAGGACCCAACTCTGAGAATCTCCCACCATGAACAGGCGCGCTGGCAGTTCGGAATCGACAGCCGAGCGCGTCGGTGCATCCGACGGCAATACCGGTAGGTCGTCGAGGGCCTGTTGCTGTAGAGCCAACGCCTCGGAGTCGAGAGAGCTCAAGATGTCATCGGCCGAAGCCCGGTGGTCGCGTCCGACGAAGGCCACGGTGGTTCCGATGCAGGCCATCACACCGAGATACACGAAGAGGCGCTTGCCCACCCACAGACGGCGCTGTCGAACCGGATTCTCCAGTAGGTAGTAGAGAAGACAGACCACGATCATGGTGCTTCCCGCCTTGGCGACGAACATCCAGAAATGGTCCACCGTCACCCAACTCGTTCCGGGAACCCGCCAGCGCGGCAGATCCGGATCCACACGCCACGATTCCCACAACAAGAACATGGGCCAGTGCACCAAGTACACGGTGTAGGTCACCTGACCGAGCCAGGCCACCGGCTTCCATGCGAGGAAGCTGCACATGCCCGATCCCGCCACGGCGTAGGCGATGAGGACGAGGGTGATCGATCCGTTCACGAACACGGCCCACGGGAAGAAGTAGTCACCCCACTGATTTCGCCAACCAACGGTGAACCAGATCACGAAGGCCATTGCGAGGAGCGGCCAGGAGAGAGCCGCCAT
>JBMTPW010000244.1:0-3400 GCA_049444115.1 Ilumatobacteraceae bacterium
GCCTCAGAGAGTCTCATGCAGTCGACCCTTCCAACCAGACTCCCTTCCGAGTGCCGCAACGACTTGCTCAGCATCGACGGAGTTCCGGTGTCCATCCGCCTCGAGGCCACGGTGAGCGACGCCTTGAGCGGGCGACCGTTGGGGGTGGCCCTCTGTGAAGGCGCAACTCTCGTATTGCCGGATGGCGCTCACCGTCTGCGAGCTGCCAGTGGTCTGATCACCGGATGGGACATCGATACGGTGACCCTCCGATCGGTCGACCGTCGGCCGGTCGAACCCGCTTCCAGTCTCGATTTCACCTCCGATCGCAGTCGACGCACGATCGAGGTCCCGTCTTGCAGCTCACGGTGCTGGATCGAATTCCCCGACGGCTGGAACGGTGGTTGGCGCAGTGGTGATTCGACCCTCGGAGTCGCATTGGCAAGTGCTGCGGGGAGGAACACATGGTTGCTGGACGCCGACCAGACTCCAAGCACGGTGACGGTGACCTGGGCGCCGCAGAGAATTCTCTGGTGGGGTTTGGCACTCACCGGCATCACGATGTTGCTGCTGCTCGCAGTTGCGGTTGCCGATTCCTCCGGTCGGCTGCGTCGTGTCGCCGAGCGACGAGTCGTGCGAGATCCGGTTCGCTTCCGGGGCGTCGGTCTTCCACTCACTGCTTTGTTGCTCGGCGCTCTGCTGATCGCGCCGCTCTGGGGTGTGGCTCTCTCGGTTGTGGGGCTGACGTTGGCCCGACGACCGAAACTCTTCGCCGCGGCGGGATGGACCATGGTCGGTCTCTCGATGGCCTTTCTGGTGGCACAGCAACTGCGAACCGGAGCGGAGCCGGGATTCGGCTGGCCGTCGGTTTTCGTACGGGCCCATCGTCCGGCCTTGATGGGAATCGTGGCCATGTGGTGTGCTGTTCGCGCCTTGGACGATCCCCGAACCGATCCCCGCTAGCGTCCTGACCATGACTGCAGAGCGTCGTTTGAGCGTCGTGGTTCCCTGTTTCAACGAGGAACGCACCATCCGAACCCTCGTGGAGCAGGTTCTCCGATCCCCGGTCGTCGCCGAGGTCATCGTTGTGGACGATGGCTCTTCCGATGGCTCCCGGACCCAACTGGCAACCCTCACCGATGACCGGGTCAAGGTCCTCCTCCATGAGCGGAATCGGGGCAAAGGTGCAGCTCTGCGCACCGGCTTCGCCCATGCAACCGCCGATTTCGTGGTGGTTCAGGATGCCGATCTGGAATACGACCCTTCCGAGTATCCGATTCTCCTCGAACCACTACTGGACGACCGGGCCGATGTGGTCTTCGGCTCCCGGTTCCTGTCCGGACGCCCGCATCGAGTTCTCTATTTCTGGCACAGCATGGGGAACAAGTTCCTCACCCTCCTGTCGAACATGTTCACCGATCTCAATCTCACCGACATGGAGACCTGCTACAAGTGCTTCAAACGCGAGGTGATCCAGAGCATTCACATCGAGGAGGACCGGTTCGGTTTCGAACCGGAGATCACCGCAAAACTCGCCGAGCAGAAACTACGAATCTTCGAAGTCGGCGTCTCCTATTCCGGCCGAACCTACGACGAGGGCAAGAAGATCAACTGGAAGGACGGTGTGCGAGCGGTGTACTGCATCGTCAAGTATTCATCCCTCGCCCGACGTCTGGGGTTGCGCACGCAGAACTGACGGTCACCCTCGACGTCGCGTCACCGATCCGAGCAGTTGCCGCCAGCGGTGGCGAATTCCCCACTTGGTCACCAGCCACATCGACTCGGCGATGATGCGCCCGGACATCTTCGAGGCGCCATATTTACGATCGACGAAGGTGATGGGATATTCGACGATCTTGGCACCTCTGCGACTGAGCCGGACGATGAGCTCGGTGAGGAACGCGTAGCCATCGGCGGACGTCGTCGTTGGATGAATCTCGCGCAACGTCGCCAATCGATAGGCGCGAAAACCGGACGTACAGTCGCTCACCCCGACTCCGAGAATCCCACTGGTATAGAGATTGCCGAAGCGCGACAGCAAGCGGCGGTGCAGTGGCCAGTCGACCGTTCCCCCACCCGGTACGTATCGCGATCCGACCACGGCATCGGCTCCGGTTCGAATCGCAGCTACCAGGGCCGGCACCAAGGTCGGATCATGGGAGAAGTCCGAATCCATGGTGACGACCACCGAATCCCACTCGTCGTCGCCGCGATCGGAGGCGTCTGCGAACACCCGAGCGAATCCGAATCGGTAGGCATTCCCGAGTCCGTCCTTGGAAGCTCGGTGATGAACAACGATGTTTCCCATTCGGGCGGCACAGGCCTCGGCGGCTTCCCCGGTACCGTCGGGACTCTGGTCGTCGATCACCATGATGCGCGCCTCGGGTGAGGCAACCCGGATGGCCTCCAACAAGGCGACGATGTTCGGACGTTCGTTGTAGGTGGGCAACACCACCGTCAGGGACACGATCGCTCAGCCTACCGATGTGGCTTCCACACCTGGAGGAACAGCGAAGACCCCGACGGGTTGGCCCATGGTGATCAATTCGCGCACCAGTTCGGCCACCTCCGGTTCGAGAGGCGGTTCGACGAAGATCAGCGATGCTCCGGGGGATTGGAGCGAACTCACCAGATCACTGCGTCCGGTCCGGCGAAGTCCATCGGCGATTTCGAGGAGCAACTTCTCGGCCCTGGCTTGTTGGCGCGGCGTGCGAGGGTTGAAGGAGGCCATTTCCCTGAGGGCGGGATCGACCCGGGCACGCTCGACCGCAGGCCCGACGACCACCCAGAGAACCTGATCAACCTCCTCGGCCGTGCGAGTACGGTGAGGGAGCGCCGCGGCGGCGAAGGCCGGATCCACTCCCACGTCGAACCCGGCCCGCTCGAGAGCCAGGGTCACACCGAAACCGGTGGCGTTGAGGGTGTACGGGTCATAGAAGCGGATGAGATACCGCTCATCTCGCTGCAGCTCTTCGAGGAGTTGTCGTTGCAGATTGGCGGTGATGCGCGAATCGGTGGCACCTGGAAGTTTGACCGCCGAGGCGATCTGCCAACTCGTGGCTGCACTCAGACCCATGATCAACAGGGCGGCGCTCCATCGAAACCCGGCCGTGGTCGAACGGGGTGCGGTGGCCCCACTCGTCATGACGACGACCACGACGGCTGCGACGACGTTCATTGCAACGAGTACCCAGATCCAGCGGAACGTGTATTCGTAGAACGGACCGAAGATGCGGGTGATCGAGATCGCACCGACAAGGGTCAACCCGCCACCGATCGTCAGAAGGGTTCGCAGGTGTCGCCATCCCCTTTGACGAGCTCTGAACCACCCCCAGGCCCACAGGAACAAGAAGGCCAGACTCCCGACGTACAGACCCCATGATTGGGCCGGCGATCCACCTCCGGGTCCGGTCAGCCCCGG
>JBMTPW010000245.1:0-3388 GCA_049444115.1 Ilumatobacteraceae bacterium
CCCGGAGTGGTGGTGAATCGATACTGCTCGTCCGGTCTTCAGACCATTCGTATGGCCGCCCACGCCATCAAGGCCGGTGAAGGCGATTGTTTCATTGCCGCTGGTGTGGAGGCCGTGAGCCGTTACGGATCAGGTGCGTCGGATACGGCGCCGAATCCAATTTTTGCGCAACCCGGCGAACGGACCAAGGTGCGTTCGGCGGGCGGACAACCCACATGGACTCCACCGACAGGATTGTCCGATGCCTACATCGCCATGGGTCAGACCGCCGAAAACGTGCGAGAGGTCGAAGGTGTGACCCGTGAGGAAATGGATGCGTTCGCCAAGTTGAGCCAGGACCGCGCCAGTGCCAATGTTGCCAACGGGTTCTTCGAAGCCGAGATCACTCCGCTCACCCTCCCTGATGGAACGGTCGTGTCCAAGGACGATTGCCCGCGCGAGGGAACCACTCTGGAGGGTTTGGCAGCACTCAAGCCGGCTTTCCGGCCCGATGGTCAGATCACCGCCGGTAATGCCTGTCCGCTCAACGATGGTGCTGCAGCGGTGATGGTGATGAGCGATACCAAGGCCAAGCAGCTGGGTATCACGCCACTGGCACGGGTGGTTTCGAGCGGGGTTTCGGCATTGAACCCGGAAATCATGGGCCTCGGACCGATCGAGGCCAGTCGTCAGGCGCTGAAGCGGGCGGGGATGTCCATCGCCGACGTGGACCTGGTGGAGATCAACGAGGCCTTCGCCGCGCAGGTCATTCCGTCGGCCAAGCACCTCGGAATCGAGTGGGACAAGTTGAATGTGCACGGAGGAGCGATTGCGCGCGGACATCCCTTCGGGATGACTGGTGCACGCATCATCACCACTTTGATCCACGGACTCCAGGAGACCAACAAGACGGTGGGTCTGGAGACCATGTGCGTGGGCGGTGGTCAGGGCCTGGCCATGATTGTGGAACGACTCAGCTGACGCTGTGGGGATTGTGGAACGACTCAGCTGACGCTGTGGGGATCGTGGAACCTCTCAGCTGAGGTGTTCTGCGACAAGAGGTCGGGCCAAGAGCCGGGCGGTCGTGCCGAGGACCAGCACGCAGGCTCCGGCAATGGAGAACAACACCGGCGCCGACACTTGTCCGTAGCCCCAGGTGGCGATGATGGCGACGCAGGCCGCCACCAATTGGTTGCAGGCCCCGGCCACACCTTGTGCTGCACTGGCGTGTCCTGTCGGAGCGCCTCGCGCCAAGAGGCCTTGGGCCGCAGGGGCCCCTCCGGCCTGGGCGCACGATTCGATGACACCGAACATGATGGGAATCCACGGCAAGGTGAACATGCCGTAGGCCGCGGTGAGCGGGGCCACGACGAGTACGGCGGTGAAGGCCACCGGAATATGTCCCCGTCGATCGGCCAGGCGTCCTCCGAAACGCGACAACAACACGAAGGGCACGGCGTAGACGGCCAGACTCACGCCGACGAGCGTGTCGCTGGCCCCGAGGTCGGTGAGGAATCGGTCCCACAAGCTGTCGTACAAGCCGACGGGAAGGGCCAGCGAAATGAGGAACAACGTGGGCACCAGAACCGAGCGCTGGCGCAACAATCCAAAGGCGAGGCGTTGCGGAGATTCGGAGCGAACGAGTTGTGGCAATCGTTGAGTGCTGACGATCACCAAGGCCACGCCTGCCGAGATGGAGAAGACGATGAAGGGCCAGCGCAAGCCCAGTGGTCCGACGAGAAGACCCCCGATCACCGGTCCGGTCACGAACCCGGCCAGTTCCACGCCGCCGAGTGCCCCCAATCGTTCCGAGACGTGCTCGCGGTCGAGCGAGGCCATGAGTGCGCGCGCCGGTGGGAGAAAACATCCCGAAGCCGATCCGGCAATGGCACGGGCAATGATGAACACCGCCAGCGAGGACCCAGAAGCGAATACTGCGTTGCCGATGATGGCCAGCACCGTGCCGGTTATGAGGAGATGACGGGCGAAGCCGCGATCAGCGAGTGGCGCGATGGCCACCTGCACCACGAACGAGGTGAGGAAACCGGCCGCAGCGATGAAACCGAGTCCGGCGTCGCCGAATCCGTAGGTGTCCTGCAGGTTTCCCATGAGCGCGAACACCACACTGTTGCTGGCCGCGAGGGTGAAGGCCGCTCCCAGGAGGACCCGCTCGGTGGAGGCAACCGATGACATCGTGTCAACCCATCAGGCTGCGGTGGTCAGGGCGGCGATGACGGCATCGCTCACCTGCGGCCAGGCGGTGAGAGCCGTAGCGGACCACTCGTCGAAATTGCGATCGGTGAGTGCAGCCATTCCGATGAGTTGGACGGGGTCGATCCACATCATGGTGCCGGACCCGCCGAAATGACCCACGGTGGCGGCCGAGTTCGTCGTTCCCATCCAGTGCGGTGCTTTCGTGCCATGGATCTCGAATCCGAGACCCCACGGATTGGGGGAGAAGGAACCGACGCCGGGCACGAGACCGGACAATGTCGGGAACTGTATGGACAGCGCCTCGTCACGAGAGGCTGCAGACACCAAGGCCGGATGTTGTACTTCGGAGATGAATTTCAAGAGATCGACAACTGTGCTGAACACGGCATGAGCCGGTGAACCGTCCAGCGAGGTGTCGTTCATCTGAAGGGGTTCGAAGACGGCCTCCTGCAGATAGGTGGCAAAGTTCATACCGGTGCGGTCGGCGACATGTGATGCGGCGCATTCGATACCGGCGTTCGAGTAGATGCGTCGCCGCTCGACGCCGGTGATCGGCTCGATGGAATCGAATCCGAAACCGGCGGCATGGCAGAGCAGATGGCGCAGCGTGGAACCCGGGGGCCCCACGGGATCCGACAGCGATACCGAACCCTCTTCGATGGCGATCAGGCAGGCCCAAGCGGTGAGGGTTTTCGAAATCGACGCCAAGCGGAAGCGACGGCGGCTGTCGCCGTGGACAGCTGTGGTGCGATCGGGACGGACCACGCCGATAGCGGCGTGCGGGACCGGCCAGGTGTCGATCTGCCGGAGGGCTGCTTCGAGATCAGGCAAAACCGGCCGAACGCAAGAGTTCGGCCACGCCGAATGCGAGGTCCAAGCTCTGGCGGCCATTGAGGCGCGGATCGCAAACCGTTTGGTACCGGTCGTCGAGATCGGCATCGGTGAGATCATCGGCACCACCGAGGCATTCGGTGACGTTCTCGCCGGTGAGTTCGACGTGAATGCCCCCGGGCCAGGTGCCTTCCAAGCGATGTGCGTTCACGTACCCGGCGATCTCACGGATGATCTCGTCGAAATGGCGCGTCTTCCGTCCTCCGGCGGAGGTGAAGGTATTGCCGTGCATCGGGTCGCAGGCCCACACCACCGGGTGGCCACTTTCTCTGACGGCGCGCAGCAGCGGGCGCAATGCGTCTTC
>JBMTPW010000246.1:0-3374 GCA_049444115.1 Ilumatobacteraceae bacterium
GGTCTTGACCTGCGAGCGTTGGCCGAGGCTGATGGCAGAGATCGCGGCAACGGCGTCGAGCGACTCACCGGTGGAGATGGGCAAACCACCGGCGCGCAGTCGCGAAATGAAGTCGAGAATGACCGCGGGCACTGCGTCGACGAGCTGCGCGGTTGCCGACGGAAGGGCCACTGTGCCACCCTATCGCCCGTACGGTGATCGCACAGATGTTCGCACAAGGAACAGTATCTGAGGTGAGGGTCAACATGCCTGACCAGTTGCTCGACCTCGCAGTTCTTATGCCCGCGAGCCGCGACAGCGCAGGGCGAGAGCATCTCGCCCGACTGGCGGGTCGGCTGGGATATCTCGCCGTGCATGTTCAGGGCGAACTCGATCGTGAGGAACTCGAATCCCTCATCGCTGCGGCCGATCCGGCCATGGTGGTCGTAGACGAGACTGATGACATCCCTGGGATCGTTCGCAGCAATGACCCGGCAGAGGTGCGCAGGGCTCGCAGCTTCCTTGACGCACAGGAAGATCAGCGACCGCTCATCGTCGCGTTACCCATCTCCATCGGGCGAACACGGAACGAAGCCGTTGCGCGAGCGGCGAGGGAGCCGAGCTTCGTTGGCGATTCAAGCCCTGAGGTCTGTGGCATATTCGGGACCTTCGAAGAAGCGCAGGAGCAGGTGCTCGAACTAGCTCGCGCAGGAGCCGAAGTCCTACTTCTGACGGTGCCCGATGAACTCGACATCGCCGATGTGCTCGCGCAGATACGAGCCCTGGTCGTCGGGGCAACCCCTGCGCTCTTCCAAAGGTAAGCGCTAGCCGCGGATCCCGGCGAGATCATTGTCGATCTCTGTCGCACATTTGCGCAGGGCGGGGAGGAAGTCGTTACGCAGGGTCTCGAGCGATACTCGCGTGGCATGTGCTGAGGTGTTGATCGCTGCCACAACGCGTCCATGCGAGTCACGGACCGGACACGCGACTGAGCGCACACCGTCTTCGAGTTCCTGGTCCAACAGGCACCATCCTTGGTCCCGGACGGCCAGGATCTCGGCTCGTAGTTGTGTCGGGCTGGTGATGGTGCGGTCCGTTCGGGTTGTGAGGTTGGCCGACTTCAGATACGCGCTCAGGGCCTCGTCGTCCATGGCGCTCAGGAGGACGCGACCCATCGATGTGCAGTAGGCCGGAAGCCTGGCGCCGACGGACAGACCAACGGTCATGATGCGATTAGTCGACGCGCGTGCCACGTAGACGATGTCATCGTCGTCGAGGACAGACGCGGAGCAGGATTCGTGCAGGTGCTCAGCGAGTTTCTCGAGGTGGTTTTGGGCGATTTCCGCCGTGGTGAAGGAACGGAGATAGGCGTAGCCGAGTTGCAGCACGCTGGGTCTGAGGCTGAACTGGCGGCCTTCCGATGAGACGTACCCCAGGTGTTCGAGTGTCAAGAGGAAGCGACGCGCCGCGGCTCTCGTCATGCCGGTCTCCTTGGCGACCTCCGACAGGGTGAGCCGAGGATGGTCGTGGGAGAACGCGCGAATGACCGAGAGCCCACGTTCCAGGGACTGGACGTATTCGGGGGGGCGTGGATCGGACACCGGCTCACCGTAGCCGAATGTGCGCCATCCGTACATTGCCGTGAGATGTGGACTGATTCCTCAACTCACTTGACGGACGTGCGGGGCTGGGCCACGATGCGTTCATCGAGCGAACAATCGTTCGCATTGCGAACGAAGGGCACCGGGAGGCAGTGCATGGGAACACCAGCTGTCGGTGGCGGGACGGAGAAGTCCTCGTACACCACCGTCTTCGGATCTCTGAACGGTTACAACAAAGGTGGAGTCGAGCTCATCAACGATGACGCCCGCCACTACGCGTTCTCCAACGTCTTCGAGGTGGCGTCCAAGAGCAAGCCATGGGAAAAGGTGGCGGTGGCCAAGAACTTCGAGTACGTAATCGAGGCTATTCGGGCCGAAGGTACGTCGGACTGGCGCACGTGTGCTCACGATGAATTCGTAGTGTGCATGGACGGCGAGATTACGGTCGAGCTTGTCAAGTTGGATGCGTCGCCACTTCCTGCGGATGCGGGAGGGTCTGTTGCTCTCGCTGGCGACCCCACAGGCCAGAAGATGGGCAGGATCTTCTTGAAGCGAGGCCACCAAGCCCTGCTGCCCGCTGGCTCCGCCTACCGATTCACTGCCGCTGATCCGGCCGTCCTCATCCAGCAAACCGTCGTAGGCCCCGACACGCAGTTCCGTTGGGCCGAGATCTGCCAGACCCACTGAGTTGCGAAAGGGATAACTGACCATGACTGTCACTGATTTCCAGGTTGTCCAGTCCAGCGATACCAACGCCGAGGGCTACCACGATTTCGCGCTTGGCGAGTTTAGGTTTCGCCGCGATGAGTACTTCGTCTACATCGATTGGCCTACGGGCAGCCATGTGATGAGCGTAGACGCATTCCTGAGGGCACTGCAGAGGGACGTTGCGTGGGACTTCTTCTACGGCATCGTCAACTTTGACGGCGTCTTCGGAACCGTGAATCACTACGGAACCGTCGACATCTTTGCGGGGCGCTACAACGACTCCTATCGGAAGGCTGAACTCGACTACAGCGAGAATGTTGAGACACCAAAGATTCGGGAGACCTTCAAGGCGATTTTGGAGGACTGGACCAACGACACCTTCGATCCCTTTGCGTCGCCTCACGAGACGGGAGCTCCGTTCGGTATCAAGAAGGGCAACAATACGTCAGCGATCACCCGTCGTCGGGTGGCGGCGAATCGCATGGTGGCAGTCCCCGGTGACGAGCAGATCCGGTCCGACGAGACGGGCTTCCCGGTGAACCGGATGTTTCTCGATGTCGATCAGTCCGAGCCGGTGGTCGAGGCAGAACCGGGCTTCGAGAGCGATGTTGCTGCCTTCAACCTCTTTGCCTACCTGTCTCGCTCGGATGTCACGTGGAATCCGTCGGTTGTCAGTGCCTGCAAGGACTCCCTCTTCTGCCCCACGACGGAGGAGTACATCCTCCCCATCATTCATGGCAATGACCGCGTCGAGTGGTTTCTGCAACTCTCGGACCAGATCACCTGGGAGGTGGAGGATCGCGACACGGGAGCCGTGCGGTCCCGCGTGACCATGAAGGCGGGCGACGTATGCGCCATGCCTGCCGATATTCGCCATCAGGGGTACTCACCGAAGCGCTCAATGTTGCTGGTCTGGGAGAACAACGCAGGCAACATCCCGGAGCTCATTGCCAGCGGCCAGGCACCCACCTACCCCGTCGAGTTCTAGTCGGCGTTCGCAGTTCGTCACTGGTCAGCACCCGACCCGGTCTGGGGAAGGGGCGGGTGCTGACCCAAAGGCGGGAGATCGGGACGGTATGCAAAGCC
>JBMTPW010000247.1:0-3358 GCA_049444115.1 Ilumatobacteraceae bacterium
CCGATGCGGTCGAGCGTGCGTAGTTCCCGACGGACCGGCGCACCCGTGAATTCGAAACGGGGCAGTGGGGATTCCGGAAATGCCGAGGCAACGGCGGCGGCGAATCGACTGGTGATGGCACTCGACCTTCCAGGAATTCGGTCATAGGTGACCACCACGATCGGAATCGACAGCATCCGAGCGGCCAGTACTGCCGGGAGACTGGCGTACCCACCGACGCTCACAACCACGCGCGGTTGCAAGTCGCGCAGCAGACGCAGCGTCTGCCACGAGGCACGCAGCAATTTGGGAACGAAGACGAGGTTCTGGCGCAATGCGCCCGCAGAGACTTCCCTTTTCAACCCGACGACATCGAAGAAATGGGCAATGAACCCACTGGGTGGCACCAGACGAGTCTCGATGCCGCGCCGAGCGCCGATGTAGTGCACCTCGCTTCGATCGTGGCCCGCATCGACCAAGGACTCGGCCACCGCCAGCGCCGGCAGAACGTGTCCGGACGTTCCTCCCCCGGCGATGACGGCGAAAATGGTCATCGCGGTCGTCGGGCCACGTTCAACAAGAGTCCACTGGCCACCATCGACACGATCAATGACGTTCCACCGAAAGAGATGAACGGCAGTGTCAGGCCTGTGACCGGCATCAACCCGGTGACACCGCCCACGTTGATGGTGATCTGGATGAGGAACCAGGCGGCGATTCCTCCGGCCAACAACATTCCGAACCTGGTCTGACAGGACAGCGCTACCTGCAGACCGAAGTAGATGAGCGCACCGAAGAGAGTCATGAGGCCGAGGACGCCGAGGAACCCCATTTCCTCGGCCAGAACCGAGTAGATGAAGTCGCTGTGAGCCAGTGGCACATATCCCCACTTGCCCGATCCGGCGCCGATGCCGGTGCCGGTGAGACCGCCGTTGGCCAAGCTGATGAGGGCCTGGTACACCTGATATCCGTCGTTGTCGCGGGTTCCGTAGATGTCGAGGAACGACGTGAAGCGAGCGAACTTGTCGGGGCTCTGGCGAATGAAGAGAAATCCGGCTCCGGCCACCAGAGTCGCCACGGTCACCATCGGTCGCAACGGGGCGCCAGCCAGGAACAGAACCGCCGCGGCGATTCCTCCCATGACCAAGGCCGATCCAATGTCCCCTTGGATGAAGGCCAGCCCTGCCCCGGAACCGGCGACGACGAGGAAGGGCAACATCGTGCGGCGCAGGTCTCCCATCTCGCGCTCGCGCCGCGTCAGCAGATCGGCGCCGTAGATGATGATGAACAGCTTCATGAATTCGGAAGGCTGAAATGTCTGATCCCCGACCCGGATCCAGGCGCGAGCTCCATTCACCCGCACTCCCAGTCCCGGGAGAAAGGCCAGGGTCATGGCGCCCAATCCGAACAAAGGGAGAACTCTCGCCACGGTGTGCAATGCCTTCAACGGGAATCGATAGGCGAACAACATGCCGACGATCCCGAGGCCCGCCCAAAAGGTCTGGCGAGTGAAGAACTTCCACGGGGATCCGCCGTTGTGGAAGGACACGATGGAAGAGGCCGAGAGCACCATTACCAACCCGAAGAGAACGAGGGTGATCGAGACTGCACCGATGATGTAGAAACCCAAGGGCTTCGGAGCGCGATCCACGCGCTCCTGATAACGGGATTTCAATCGCCCTTCACCATTGCGGAGTCGCCGAGCGCGCGCGTATGCGGCCTCGCGGCGTTTCTCGATGTCGTCTTTCGTGGAGGACCGATGGTGAACGGCGAGAGTCATGGACGGCCCTTTCCGGGACGAAAGATCATGTCTTCGGAGGCAACACTGCGGGAATCCGAGATCAGAGCAGCGACGTGACGAGCGAAATCATCACCTCGCGCCGCATAGCCGGTGTACCAGTCCAGGCTGGTGCACCCGGGAGACAGGAGAACGACGTCGGGTGCGACGGCACGACGTGACGCTGCTTCCACGGCTTCCTCCATCGAGGCCACGATCGTGACCGGGACTCGATTGCCGAAGACGCTTTCGATTTCGGGGGCGGCCTCCCCGAGGGCGACCACGGCCCGGATCCGCTGCGATTCCGATGCCATCGCCGACAAATCGAGACCCTTGTTGCGACCCCCGGCGATGAGCACCACCGACTCGAACCCGCGGATGGCCGTGACCGCAGCGTGAGGAGTGGTGGCCTTGGAGTCGTCGAACCAGCGCACTCCGCGGTGTTCGGCGATCAGCTCGATGCGATGGTGCGGGGGAACGAACGTGCTCAGCGCTCGTTCGACCGAATCCGTCGAAACGAGGCCACTCTCCAGTACGAGAGCACTTGCTGCCAGAGCGTTGGTGATGTCGTGCGGCAGTGCGCGCTGCATGGAGCGCGTATCCATGAGAGTTCCGGTCGGTCCTCTGAGCGAGGTTCCCTCGAGGCAGTAATCGGCGGAAGTCTTGGCGAAGGTGACCTGTCGGCAACGAGCCTGGCGCAGGTGGGCCATGACCACCGGATCATCGGCGAAACCGATCGCAGTGTCTCCTGGCTCCACTCCACGCCACAGGCGGGCCTTGGCGGCTTCGTACGAGGACATCGACGAATGCCAATCGAGGTGATCAGGAGCGAGGTTGATCCACGCCGAAGCCACGGCCCGAAACTCTTCGGCGAAGGCGAGGCGAAAACTCGTGGCTTCCACCACGAAGACATCGACATCCAGATCGATGGCCTCCACCAGCGGGATTTCGGTGTTGCCACAAGCCACCGGTCGGCAACCTCCAGCGGTGAGAATCTCCTCCGCCATGGACACCGTGGTCGTCTTTCCATCGGTCCCCGTGACAGCCACCATCGGTCGCGGCCCATCCGGACGTTCTCTTTCCCAGGCGTAGGCCAGATCCAATTCCGACCGCAAGGGGACACCCTGGCGTATCGCTTCGACGATCACCGGATGACTCTCCGGAATTCCCGGTGCTGGCGCCACGAAATCCACCGATGCCACGAGATCGAGCAGTTCGTCATCGAGAGACCCTCGACGAAGTTCCACACCCACGCCACGTAGAGCCGCAGCCTTGCCCTCGTCGGCATGATCATCTGCCGCCACGACCGTGTATCCGCGTTTCACGAGCGCAGCAGCGGTGGCCATACCGGCCACACCGACTCCGTAGACCAGAGCCACATCACTCACGGCAGCACCCGACCAGCCAGATCGGACATCCGGGTGAAGTCGCCGATGAACAATGCCAACGATGCTGCAACGCAGATCCCACCGATGATCCAGAAGCGGATGATGACGGTGGTTTCGGGCCAACCCACCAACTCGAAGTGATGATGGATCGGGGTCATTCGGAAGAAGCGACGAGTACGACCCGATCCCTTGAAGATGGCCATCTGGATGGCCC
>JBMTPW010000248.1:0-3318 GCA_049444115.1 Ilumatobacteraceae bacterium
CCGGGCTTCTTCGACAGGCGTCGCCAATCGATGAGCCAGAGATTGTCCCGTTGCCCCACCTGTTCGATGATGACATCGTTCACTTCGGTGATCTCGTAGCGATGTTCGGTGACGGTGAGAATCATCACTGGGAGAGCACTGAGCTGATCGAGGATTTCCACCAGTGCTGCTCGATACTCGGCTTGATCGTCGCGATAGTTGGTGCCGAGCATTAGCACCGCGGCATCGAAGCCCTGCGACAGTTTGCGATTCACCACCTTGATGCCCAAGTCGATGAAGCGCCCGACCTCGGCCTCCACGGACAGCTGCCACCCTTGGGGGATCAAAGTGGCGCACGCCCGGTCGTTGTAGCGAGAGGACATGGCCGCGAAAAGCGAGTCGCCGATCATCAGGAGCCGGGGGCCTTCGGCCGCCTCACCAACGGTGAGAGCCTTTCCGCCGACCGTCGGTGATGACGACAGGTCTTGATCGAAGTCTGGCGGTGACGTGGGCGGCTGAACCAAGGCCCGCACGCCACCAACGGTCCCGAGCGGACCGGTCGGCAACTCGGAACCCGAGTCCCCTCCGCAAGCGGTCCCGGCGAGGGCGGTCAGGACCGCTGCAACCATCAAGTTCCGCAAGTGCCGCTCGTTCATGCCGTCGTCCAGTCAAGCAGGTCGAGGGCGTTCCGGCCGTTCACCCTGGCCGAGGACCGGATTCACCTCGCAAGTTCCGCTCCTCCCCGACCGCCGCACCGATCTGATTTCCGTTTCTCAGGGCCCGTAGTTCGGAGCGAATGTCGCTCAAGAGTTCGATCTCGGTCGGAGGGCCCGACGGATCCGAACCGGTGGCCCGGTTGTAGAGCTTGACCATGATGAACAAAACGAAGGCGATCGACAGGAACGTCACCGTCACCGTGAGGAATGCCCCGAAGCGGATCTCGGCGTCGTTGATGCTCAGCATCAGGGCCGAGTCGAAATTGGGCTTTCCGAAGGGGATCGCCACGAGCGGCATGATGATGTTCTCCACCAAGGCGGTCACCAATCCCGAGAATGCGCCTCCGAGGATGAAGCCGACGGCGATGGCCAACAGATTGCCGCGATTGATGAATTCGCGGAAATCACGCAACAACTTGAACATGAAAGTCTCCTTCCTTCGCCTCCACTGGTGACCACGATGGGCTCACCCGTTCTTCCAGAGTAGGACCGGAGTCCGGCTGACCCCCGGACGTCCACGCCGACACCCACTACGCTTCGGTCATGGCCGATCAATCGGCACCCAAATCTTCGGACCGGGACAAGAGCCCGGTCGCAGTGGTTCCCGACCTTCTGCTCGACCAGATCGACGCCCTGCGCGTGCTCAGAGCCGATACCGACGTCGAAAAGGGCCGCCTGCTCGAACAGATCGGTGGCAAAGGTGTTGTCGAACAAGAAATCGTCCGCCAGATGTCGGCCATTAGACCCCTCCACCATCCTGAGCGGTTCGAAGAGGCCCATCGCTTGATGATGCGCGCGATCGAGATCCTCGATCGCAATGGAGCTCGGCCGGCCAGCGTCACCCATATCGGACCGCTGCGGCCATTGGGTCAGTGGCTGGTGCAGTTGGTCAGTCGTTGGATCGTGCGCAGCCACTTGAACAGACTGATGTCGAGCCTGTGCAGTTTGTACGAGAAGCGGGAGGCGAATTCCGCCTGGGGGACACCGGAACATTCGATGCTCCGGCGCGCGCGGCTGGATGCTCGCCGGGTGCAAGCCGGAATGAACCGCCAGACGATCGGACTTCCAGCATTCCTGGTCGGTGGCGCCTTCATCACCTCGATCGCCAGTGCCGTGCAGAGCCTGGCGCGCTCGGCTCTCGATTCCACGGCCGGAGTCGTGGTCTTGGCGGTGGTTCTGATGATGGTGCTCATCGCCTTGTCCTGGGTGGCGCTGTACAGCGCCGGGGTATCGCGCCGCCGCATCCGCTTGTCCACCGACCAACCGATCAAGGCTCTCTGGGAGACCATCGGCGCCGCCGGTCGAACACCGCGGGACGAAAGTTACAACTTCGCCGTCTATGCCATCATCTTGCTGGTTCTGTCATGGATCGTCGTGCCGCTCGCCGTCTGGCTGGCGATTCGCGCCTGATCGGACGTCATCGCGCTGGTTGCTCGAGTTCTTCGAAGGTGTCGACTCGGCGCAATGAAGGGAAGAAGACGGAGAACACCGCCACGATTCCGACAGTGGCGAGTCCTCCACCAATGACTGCCGTCTGAGTGCCGAGGGCCTGGGCGGCAACACCGCTCTCGAATGCCCCGAGTTCATTGGTGGCTCCGATGAAGACACTTTCGACGGCCATCACCCGTCCACGTTTTTCGTCCGGTGTCACGAGCGGGACCAATGTGCTGCGGATGAACACGCTCACCATGTCCGCTGCCGAAAGCACCACCACGGCCACGAACGCAACCGCATAGGAGCGGGTCATTCCGAGCACCACCGTGGCCACGCCGAAGATCCCGACGACGGTGAGCAGCATGCGCCCCACACGTCGCCGCACCGGAAACGACGCCAGGACGAGGGCCATCAGGGCCGCACCGATTCCTGGAGCGGCGCGCAACCATCCGTAGGCCACATCACCCACGCCCAGCCGCTCTTCGGCGATGACCGGAAGGAGCGCCACGGCTCCACCGAAGAGCACTGCGAACAAGTCGAGGCTGATGGCTGCCAGCAGAATCGGAGTACGGCGGATGAAGCGCAGACCCTCGAGCGCCGAATGCAGCGAGAGTTCCCGTGGTTCATCGGATTCGTCACGACCGGATTCTCGTGCCGACGCAACACCGCGCGGGAAACGAATCGCCGAAAGGAGGATCGCTCCGATGGCGATCATCCCCGAACCGACGAAATACGCCACGGCAGGGCTGATCGTGTACAGGAATCCGGCCATCGCCGGTCCTACGATCGCCGCCGATGTCCACGTCGCCGCGTACAGGGCCATCGTTCGCGACAACGCGCCCGGGGGCGCAATCATCGGCGGAATGGCGCGAATCGCAGGTGACGCAAAAGCACGGGCGACGCCGAAGAACACGACGATGAGGAACATCGGCCAAACTGCGGTCGGCTCGCTGAGGGCGTAGATGCCGAGGGCGATCGACGAAATCACTTCGGCTGCAACGGCGATGGTTCCGACGACCTTGCGATCGAATCGATCGGCCACAGTTCCGGTCACCAGCACCAAGAGAATGGCCGGAAGGAACTCCGCCAATCCCAGGAGGCCGATGTCCAATTCGCGACCGGTGATGTCATAGACCTGTTTGCCCAACACGGTGGCCTGCAGGAGCACCCCCGACGAACTGAAGATGCT
>JBMTPW010000249.1:0-3283 GCA_049444115.1 Ilumatobacteraceae bacterium
ACCCCGTCCACCAGTGCCGACACGCCCACCCCGGGCAAACTCTCGAATTCGCTCACCACACACGCGGAGTCATCGACCCCGCGATCCTGCAAGCCGCGCACGATGGCCCGAGCCAGTGGATGTTCGCTGCGCCGCTCCACCGCCATGGCCGCCGCCAACGTCGACGGCTGATCGATGGACGTTCCCAGGAACTCCACGTCTTCCAGCGTCATGTGTCCGGTGGTGATGGTGCCGGTCTTGTCCAACACGATCACGTCGACAGCTTGGGTAGCTTCCAACACCTGAGCACCCTTGATGATGATGCCGTCACGGGCCGCCCGTCCCGTCCCCACCAACAACGCCACCGGCGTCGCCAAACCAAGCGCACACGGACAGGCGATGATCAACACCGACACCGCCACCTGGAACGACCGCTCGGTGTCACCGGTGACGATCAACCACACCACCAACGTCACCACGGCCAAAGTCATCACGAACGGCACGAACACCGCACTCACGCGATCAGCCAGTCGCTGCACCGGGGCCTTGCCATCCTGGGCCTTCTCCACCAGACGGGCCATCTGCGCGAGCACCGTGTCGCGCCCAATGCGCGTGGCCCGCACCAACAAGCGTCCGGTGGTGTTGAGCGTGCCCCCGGTGACGGTGTCACCGACGACGGCATCCACCGGCACGCTTTCCCCGGTCACCATCGAACGGTCGACGGCACTCGATCCGTCGATCACCACACCGTCGGTAGCGATGGTCTCGCCCGGCCGAACCACGAACACGTCCCCGACGGCCAAGGCCGCTATGGGAACCGTGGTCTCCACACCATCGCGCCACAGCGTCGCCTCTTTGGCCCCCAAATTCAACAAGGCCCGCAATGCCGCCCCGGCTCGTCGGCGGGACCGCACTTCGAAATATCGACCGGCCAATAGGAAGGCCGTCAAGGTGGTGGCGACTTCGAGATAGATCTCGTGATGCGCGCCA
This sequence comes from Ilumatobacteraceae bacterium, assembly GCA_049444115.1. Lineage (GTDB taxonomy): Bacteria > Actinomycetota > Acidimicrobiia > Acidimicrobiales > Ilumatobacteraceae > Casp-actino8. The sequence continues at coordinate 970 of JBMTPW010000249.1, forward strand.
CCCGCACCCGAGTCGACATCCGTATCCATGGACCCGTGATCCATGCTCTCGTGCACCTGCGCATTGTCCGAGCGCGGGAAGAGCGACATGTTCATCTTCATGCCGATTTCCCCGGCTCCACCGAAGATCAATGCCCACACACTCCAGGCCATGGCCGCGATCACTCCGAGCGACACCAAGGTGTCCATGGTGGTGGCCCCGTGGCGCGCGTTACGCCAGGCCGCCCGATGGAACGGCAGCGCTCCCCAAATGGCCACGGGCAAGGCCAACACCAGACAAACCCACTGCCAGCCGTCGAATTGCAACGGACCGATCATCGACATCGCCATCACTGGCGTGGCGCAGATGGCACTCACGATGAAGCGTCGCCGGATATCGATGAGGTGCGCCTCGGTGGCGATCTCGGCCGTCGACGCGGCCGAGTTGTCGCGCTGCGGAGCGATGGCGCCGTATCCCATTCCTTCGACGGTGTCGATGAGCGCATGCACGAAGGTCTCGTCGCTCGCGCCTTCGTGGTGCACCGTGGCCTTGGCCGTGGCGTAGTTGACCGTGGCGGTGACACCGTCCAGACGGTTCAACTTCTTTTCGATACGCGCCGCACAAGCGGCACAGGTCATCCCGGTGACGGCCAGGACCACCGGTTCATCGGTGTCGGGAACGGTCGTCATGGGAGGGGACAACGAATCGTTCAGCTGGTGACGGCTTCGAAACCAGCTTCGTCGACGGCCGCCACCAGTGCGTCCCAACTGATGGAATCGGTCGCCGTCACGACCACGGTCTTGGTGTCGAGATCGATGTCCACACCGGTGACGCCGGTGATCTTGCTGACCTCATCGGTGACGGCCTTGGTGCAGTGACCACAGGTCATTCCGGGAACGAGAAAGCGGGTCGTCGACATAGGACCTCCTTGTGTCTTCGAGATCAGTCTGCCGAGGGTCGCTGACCAAAACTCGGCGGCCGCTTGTGCAAGAAGGCATCGATGCCCTCTTGGCCATCGGGGGCCACGACACCTGCGGCCATGGCGGCGATCGCCTGCTCGTAGGCCCGATCCTGGGGCAGGCCGATCTGATCGTAGAAGGTGCGCTTGCCCAGCGCCTTCGACCACGCCGAACCCCGACAGGCCCGGGTGATGAGGTCGTGCACGGCGGCATCCAGATCGGCGTCCGGCACGACGCGGTTGATCAATCCCCAGTCGGCGGCGGTGCGGGCATCGATCGTGTCGCCGGTCATGGCCATTTCAATAGCGCGTTTGCGGCCGATGTTGCGCGCCACGGCCACCAATGGCGTGTGACAGAACAGCCCGCCCTTTCCGCCCGGAATGGCGAAAGAGGCTGATTCGGCAGCCACGGCCAGGTCGCAGGTGGCCACCAATTGGCAGCCTGCGGCAGTGGCCAGCGCGTGCACCCGAGCGATCACTGGTTGCGGGATGGATTGAATGGTGTCCATCATCTCGGTGCACACCTCGAACACCCGGCGAGCGGCGGCTTCATCGGCCCCGGCCATATCGCCGAAGTTGTGGCCGGCGGAGAACACCGGACCGTTGGCAGCGATGATCACGCCATCGGCATCACTACGGGCGATGTCGTGCAGGGCGGCGGTGATCGCTTCCATGACGTCGAGCGCCAAGGCATTGCGCTTCTCCGGCCGGTTCAAGGTGAGGATCGCGATGGCACCCTCACGGCTGACGAGAACGGCGGGCGAGATGGTCACCGGCCCATTCTGACACCACATATATGGCATCAGCATCCCCGAAAACCTCTACTGATACATTCGCCGGCTGGGGGGTTGGACATGAAACGTGTGGTTGTGGCCGTGCTGGTAGTGGGGATGGCCGTCTCGGCCTGTTCCGGCGGGTCGTCGGACAGTGCCGATAGCGGTGGCCCGGATACTCAGGCTGCGCCGCAGATCCAGGCGCCCAGCACCGATCCCAAGCCGCGGGAGTGGCCATACAACGGCGACTGTGAGTTCTACACCATGTCGGTCGATCCACCCCTCGATGATGCCGCGGGTGCCTTCACGGTGTCGCCGTTCGATCTGAGCACGGTGCACATGTTCATCAATGGATCCGAATGGAACGGCACCGACGCTCGCTTCTCGTATGTCTTGATCGAGAACCAGGACGAGTTGATTCCCATCTACGCCCCGGCCCCGATGGTGCTGGTCAAGATGCGCTACAAGGATGGCTTCGTGATGCAGCGCACCCGGGAGACCGGCGACTGGGACTTCACGTTCCTGGTGTCGTGCGATGTTCAAGTGCGCTTCAACCACATCACCGATCCCTCAGAAACTCTCTTGGCGGCCTACGGATTCGGGA
>JBMTPW010000250.1:0-3233 GCA_049444115.1 Ilumatobacteraceae bacterium
AGGCCACCGGTCAGATTCTGTCGGTACCCGTGGGTGAGGGAGTGCTCGGCCGCGTGGTCAACGCTCTCGGTGAGCCCATCGACGGCAAGGGACCGCTCGCCGGCGTGCAGCAGCGACGGATGGAGATCCAGGCGCCCGGCATCATGGGTCGCAAGCCGGTGCACGAACCGCTCCAGACCGGCATCAAGTCGATCGACGCCATGACCCCCATCGGTCGCGGTCAGCGCGAATTGATCATCGGTGACCGCAAGACCGGCAAGACGACGATTGCCATCGACACCATCTTGAATCAGAAGGGTCAAGGGGTGAAGTGCATCTATGTGGCCATCGGTCAGAAGGGCTCCACCGTGGCCCAGACCGTGGAGACGCTGCGTCAGGCCGGTGCTCTCGAATACACCGTCGTCGTGGTGGCCACCGCCGCCGATTCGGCACCATTCAAATACTTGGCTCCGTACGCCGGTTGCGCCATGGGTCAGCATTGGATGGAGAACGGCCAGCACGCTCTCATCGTCTACGACGACCTCTCCAAGCAGGCCGAGGCCTACCGGCAGATGTCGCTGTTGTTGCGTCGTCCTCCGGGCCGTGAGGCCTATCCGGGCGACGTCTTCTACTTGCACAGTCGTCTGCTGGAGCGAGCGGCGAAGCTCTCCGATGCGAATGGCGCCGGCTCACTCACCGCTCTGCCCGTGATCGAAACCAAGGCTGGCGACGTGTCGGCGTACATTCCGACCAACGTGATCTCCATCACCGATGGTCAGGTGTACCTGCAGGACAACCTCTTCAAGTCCGGTGTGCGTCCGGCGGTCGACGTGGGAATCTCGGTGTCCCGTGTGGGTGGCGCGGCGCAGATCAAGTCCATGAAAAGCGTGGCCGGAACCTTGAAGTTGGACCTGGCGCAGTTCCGCGAACTGGAAGCCTTCGCCACCTTCGGCTCGGAACTGGACGCGGTCTCCAAGGCCCAGTTGGAGCGCGGCTATCGCCTGGTGGAACTGCTGAAGCAACCACTCAACAGCCCGATGTCGGTCGAGGAGCAGGTTGTCTCGATCTTCGCCGGAACCAAGGGCTACCTGGACGACGTTCCGGTGTCCGACGTTCGCCGCTTCGAGCACGAATTGCTGGAGAACATGCGGTCACGCCACGGCGCCATGCTCGACGCCATCCGCACCAAGGGCCTTCCCGATGATCTGGGGGCCGTGGTCCAGTCCTTCAAGGATTCGTTCATGGCATCCGCCGCCGCGGCCCGCAAGGCCAACGAATTGGCCACCGACGCAGAACAACTGGGCGCAGCCCACTCCAACAAGACCCTGGCAACGGAGTAACCCCATGGCTGGTGGACAGGAACGAATACTGCGGGGTCGCATCCGCAGTGTGCAGGCCACGAAGAAGATCACGCGCGCCATGGAACTCATCGCGGCGTCGCGCATCGTCAAGGCTCAGCAGCGCGTTCAGGCCGCCGTTCCCTACAGCGAGCAGATCACCGAAGTCGTGCGCGACTTGGCGGCCGCCGGCGGATCCACGGAGAGTCCCTTGCTCTCCCCGCGCGACGTCATCAAGAAGGTCTGCTACGTCGCCATCACCGCCGATCGCGGCCTATGTGGTGGCTACAACGCCGGTGTCCTGCGCGCCGCCGAGGCCGAGATCAAGGCTGATGTGCTCGCCGGGCGCGACTACGTCGTGATCCCGGTCGGTCGAAAGGCCGAGGGGTACATGCGCTTTCGTGGATATCACCTGGGCCAGGCCTTCAACGGATTCAGCGATCAGCCCTCCTACGCCGATGCCAAGGCTGTCGGAGAGCACGTGGTGGGCCTGTACGCCTCGGGAGAGGTCGACAAGGTCGTTCTCATCTACACCCGTTTCATCACCGCGGGGTCCCAGGAAGTGGTGTTGCGTCCGTTGGTGCCCCTCGACCAGGACGTGATCAAGGGTGGAGATGGTCGTCCCGGATCCGACGGCGCTTCAGCTGACTACGAGTTCGAGCCCGATCCCTCGACCATCCTCGAGACATTGATTCCCCGGTACATCGAGGCCCGTGTCTATGCGGCCTTGCTGAACGCCGCAGCCAGCGAGCATGCCTTCCGGCAGCGAGCCATGAAGAGCGCCACCGACAATGCCGAGGAACTCATCAAGAATCTCTCGCGCATCATGAACCGAGCCCGTCAGGACTCGATCACCACCGAGATCATGGAGATCGTCGGCGGTGCTGAAGCATTGTCCGGTGACAGCGCCAAGGAAGTGCGCATCATCGACATCGACCCCCTCGACAACGTATTGGCCTCGAGGCCGTGACCTCGACCGACAGGATCTCAGCAGGAGAAAGGCAGCCATGACCACTGCAACCACCCAATCAGCGCAGGATTTGAAGGACGGCCGAGTCGTCGGAATCGCCGGTCCGGTGATCGACGTGGAGTTCCCCCGCGGAGCTCTTCCCGAACTGAACACCGCTCTCGAATTCACGGTGAACATTGGCGGAAACGACGTCAAGGTGCTGGCCGAAGTGGCTCAGCAACTTGGTGATGGTCGGGTCCGCGCCGTCTGCATGAAGCCCACCGACGGTTTGCGTCGCGGGACTCCGGTCCGCAATACGGGTCGTGGTATCAGCGTGCCGGTGGGTGATCGCGTGCTCGGGCACGTGTGGAACGTCTGGGGTGAGGTTCTCGACGACGACAACGCCAAGTTCGCGGACATGGAGCGTTGGGAGATCCACCGTCCGGCCCCGGACTTCGCCGCCCTCGAGCCGCAAAAGCGCATGTTCGTGACCGGCGTGAAGGTCATCGACCTGCTCACTCCTTATCTGGCCGGTGGAAAGATCGGTCTGTTCGGTGGCGCCGGTGTGGGCAAGACCGTGCTCATCACCGAGATGATCAACCGCGTCGCCTCCCAGCACGGCGGTGTGTCGGTGTTCGCCGGAGTGGGCGAGCGCACCCGAGAGGGCACCGACCTGCGTCTCGAAATGGAAGAGTCCGGAGTGTTCGAAAAGGCCGCCTTGGTCTTCGGTCAGATGGATGAACCGCCCGGAGTCCGTCTGCGCGTGGCGCTGTCGGCGCTCACCATGGCCGAGTACTTCCGCGATGTGCAGAACCAGGACGTGCTGTTGTTCGTGGACAACATCTTCCGCTTCGTTCAGGCCGGCTCGGAGGTATCCACTCTGCTCGGACGCATGCCTTCGGCGGTGGGGTATCAGCCCACGCTCGCCGACGAGATGGGCCAGCTGCAGGAGCGCATCACCTCCACCC